>CAYLRH010000061.1:0-7163 GCA_964385905.1 uncultured Alistipes sp. | reverse complement strand
ATGCGTCAAGGCGTTTTCGGTCAGGTATATGCAGGCTACGGTTATCAGCCCGACGACACCGACGAGATTACCTCGGCACACAAATACATGGCGGGCGGAAATGTAAATATCTTCCAGAATAAGAGCCGCCTGACGTTGACAGGCCTATTGAACAACGTCAACCAACGTAACTTCGGATTTCAGGATATTCTCGGAGTATCGGGAGGTGGTGCAGGTCGCGGTGGCGGCATGGGCCGTGGTGTAGGCTCTATGATGGGACGCGCACAGGGCGGTATTGCCGATGTAGCCTCAATCGGAGCAAACCTCACAACATCGTGGGGCGAGAACGATAAGTTCCGCTTCGAGGGTAGCTACTTCTACAACCGCACCAACACGGAGAATCTATCGCAGATTATCAAGTGGTACGAGGCTCCCTCGCCTATCGACACACTCTCAACCGAGGGCTTGTCCGAGACGTTGAACAACAACCACCGCTTCAATGCGAAGTTCGATTGGGACATCTCACCCAACCAGTCACTTATGTCGCGTACTAACTTCAGCTTCCAGGGTAACGACCCAATGAGCAACACCTACGGCACACAGCAGGGTGAGAGCGGTTACAACATCATCAGCAACGGCTCGCAGAGCAAGAATCGCGGCTACAACTTCTCGGAGTTCCTGCAGTATCGCGCACGCTTGGGTAAGGAGGGACGCACCATCACGCTCGATGGCAACGTGACATATACGGATAACTCGCGTAACGACTCGCGCAGCTACTCGAATATGGCCACCACACCCACTTTCGACAGCGAGGGCAACATCATTGGCTACGAGCCTACGTTGCGTTACCTCTACACAACCTCGCCCTCGACAACGCTCACGACACGTGCTAATGTGACCTACACCGAGCCTATTGCCAAGTATGCGCAGCTCTCTTTCCAATATCAGTTCGGGTACAACGACCAGGAGCGTGACAAGAAGTCGTACATTGCCAACAACTCGTCATACGACATCACGGGTGTAACGCCCGATATATCGCTGTCGAATGCCTACAACAGTTCATATACGACACATCGCGTAGGTCCGGGCATACGTTTCTCAAAGAATGGGAACACGCTGATTGGTAACATCTTCTACCAGTACTCCGTTCTGAATGGCACCACTTCGACCGAGCAGATTAAGCGCTCGTATAACGATTTGACGTACTTTATTATGGCCAACTGGAAGATTAACCGTCAGAATACGATTCGCCTGTTCGTGAACTCAATGACCGAGAATCCGAGCATCACACAGCTGCAAGGCATCTACGATGTGTCGAACGCACAGATGATTTCGCGCGGTAACCCCGACCTGAATCCATCGTACACCAATATGGCCATGTTGCACTATGTGAACTCGAACACCGAGAAGGGACGCACATTCATGTGGATGTTCATGTTGCAGAATACGTCGAACTACATCACCAGCTCGACCGAGTACAACAAGCAGATAGAGGTGCCCAATGGCGATGGCACAACCGTTTACAACCCGTTGCAGTACACCACCTACATCAACATGGATGGCTTCTGGAATTTCAACACCAACATAAGCTACGGCCTGCCCATTGGCCTGCTGAAGTCAAATCTTAATCTGAATGCCGGCTTCTCACTGTCAGAGATTCCGACCATGATTGACAATCGCCGAAACGTAGCCAGCACAACGAGCTACAATGCAGGCGTGGTGTTGGGTAGCAACATATCGGAGAATGTGGATTTCACCCTCTCGTGGAGCGGAAACTACTACGAGTCGAAGAACTCGCTGGCCGCAGGAGGTGGAGCAAACCAATACTTCAACCACACGGCATCGGGTAACCTGAAGCTCCAGTTCTGGAAGGGATTTACCTTTACAGCAAGCGCCGCCTACAACCAATACATAGGCTTCACGAACGACTACAACGAGAGCTACGTGCTGTGCAACGCATTCGTCGGCAAGAAGCTCTTTAAGAATCAGTTGGGCGAGATTTTGGTCGGTGTGAACGACATCTTCAACCAGAACACCTCGTTCGCCCGCACATCGGGCTCGGGATATACGCAGAACTCGTGGAACAGCGTCATTGGCCGCTACGTGAGCGTGCAGTTCACCTACAATCTGCGACTGTTCGGCAAGAAGGGCTCTAAGAATATCAGCGACTACCAGACCACAAGCCGCAGAATGGGCCCCGGTGGAATGGGTGGTCCTGGCATGGGAGGTCCGGGCCCGAGATAGTGTTACAGATAAGATAAATAGGTTGTCGTGCGTTGGCTGGCAACCTATTTTCTGTTATAGTTGCATTTTTTAATTAGGAAATTTGTATCTTTGGGTAACAAAAAAACATCAACCTATGAAACGACTTTTTATCTCTCTTATTCTGCTCGTTGCAACTACGGCGCTCTATGCGGCCAATCCGTTGCGTTATGTCGATGCCTCAACGCTCACCATTCTGGGCAAGGCACTACCCACCGACAAGGCTTATAACCGAATCGACACAAATAAGTATAAAGTGCCCGACAACTGCGTGGCATACAGCGGCTACTCAACAGGACTGCACATTGTCTTCACCACAGATAGCAAGACAATCGCAGCTCGCTGGACCACCTCGGACCGCATACCCGGCACCAACATGACCCCGAATACACAGAAAGGCCTTGACCTCTACATCATGCGCGATGGAGAATGGGTATTCGCAGGCGTGGGCAGCCCTAAAATCTCTGGTAATAGAGATAAGCACGAGAGCACTATCGTTGCCAATATGGCCGAGGGCGAGAAGATGTGTCTGTTGTATCTCCCTATCTTCGATAGCGTTGAGAAGCTGGAGTTGGGCATCGATGAGGGCAGCAAGATTACCGCCATCGAGAATCCTTTCCGCCACAAAATCATCGTACACGGCTCAAGCATCACACACGGTGCATCATCAACCCGTGCTGGCATGACCTACCCCGCAATTTTCAGTCGACTGACAGGACTCTATACCTGCAATCTCGGTTATAGCGGTCGCTCGACACTGCAACCCGAATTCGCCACATATTTGGCCGAGGTGGAGGATGCTGATGCGTTCGTATTCGACACATTCTCAAACCCCAGCGCTGAGGTCATTGAGCAGAATTTCGACCGCTTTGTCGATATAATTCGTGCAAAGCACCCCACTACCCCGCTCATCTTCACACAGACCATACGTCGCGACACGCGTAACTTCAACCTCAAGACCGAAGATTTCGAGGCTCGCAAGCAGGCGGCAGCCGAGAGGGTTGTACGCGAAAGAATGAAGCGCGACAAGAACATCTACTTCCTCGACTCGAAGGGTTGGCTCAAGGACGACCACTTGGCTACGGCCGACGGTACACACCCCACCGACCTCGGTTTCATGCGTATGATGGAGCACATGGAGCCCGCCATCAAGAAGATTTTGAAAAAATATGGTATAAAGTAGCACACTGCATTCCACCAATAACCCGACCTGATAACAACTACCGATATGAAAAAACTTCTATCCATACTGCTATGCCTTGTGGTAGGCATTGAGTGCCACGCGCAGAAGATTAAGGTGGCATGCGTAGGAAACAGCATCACCTACGGAGCTTATGTCGAAAACCGCGAGAAAAACTGTTTCCCTGCTCAGTTGCAAGCCTACTTGGGCGATGGGTATGAGGTGAAGAATTTCGGAGTATCAGCCACAACGGCACTCTACAAGGGATTGTACCCTTATGTCGATACCGAGAAGTATCGCGAATCGAAGGAGTATAACCCCGACATCGTCATCATCAAGTTGGGAACCAACGACGCCAACGAGCGCAACGATGCCTACCGCTCCACCTTCGCCAAGGATTACCGCCGACTGGTGGATGAGTACCGCAATCTGCCCTCGCACCCGCGTGTCATACTGCTAACGCCTGTACGTTGCTTCCTGCCAAGCAATCAGGACAAGGTAATCGAGGCGGAGATAATACCCGTAATTGAGCAGACGGCCTACGAGCGCAATTTAGACATAATCAACCTGCACAATCTCTTTGGCAATGAGTGGATTGAGTTCCTGATGCCAGACAAACTGCACCCGTCGAATATCGGCGCAGGCATGTTGGCACAGAAGATATATAAATATATGGCGGTAGACGTGCAGCCATCAAACATCATCTCGAACTTTGCCCTCAAACCCGTCAAGGAGTTTAACTTCCACGGCTACAAGGGATACGAGTACAACAACAATGGCGTAACATACTACATCGTCGAGCCACACCACACGGCCGTAGATAATCCGTGGATTTGGCGTGCCCGTTTCTGGGGACACGAGCCACAGGTGGATATAGACCTTCTGGAGCAGGGTTTTCATCTGACATATTGCGATGTGGCCGAGTTGTTCGGCTCACCCAAAGCCGTAGAGCGCTGGGACGAGTTTTATACCTTGGCCGTAGAGGCTGGCCTGAACGAGAAAGCCGTACTGGAGGGCATGAGCCGCGGAGGTTTGATTATATACAACTGGGCGGCCAAGAATCCCAAGAAGGTAGCCTGCATATATGGCGATGCACCCGTGATGGATATTAAGAGCTGGCCGCTGAACTGGGGCGACTGCCTTGCAGAGAACAAGAGAAGCATGAATCTGCTGTTCAAGGCTTACGGCTTTGCCGATATGGAGGAGGCTCTGGCGTGGAAGAGGAATCCGCTGAACCATGCCCGCAAGCTTGCCAAGGCCAAGATTCCCATGATTCATGTTGTGGGAGATATTGACGAAGGTGTTCCCGTTGCCGAGAATACGGCTCTCTTTGAGCAGGGCGTTGCAAAGTATGGCCATAAGGTACACGTTATCCATAAGCCCAACGTGGGCCATCACCCCCACTCGCTCAATAACCCTGAGCCGATAGTAAATTATATTCTGGAGGCTACGGGCTACAAGAAGAATATGTGTGCATATCCCGTGCCGGGCAATGAGTATCGTTCTGCCGCAGGCTGGGTAAAGGGTGCGGAGTGGCACATCGTGGCCGAGGATATAAAGGCTACGTTAGAGGGGCGCGAGCTTAAGTTGCTTATGCTCGGCAACTCCATCACACAGGGGTTGGGCGGTAACCGTCAGCAAATAACAAGCAGGCAAGGGCAGGAGGCTATGGATGCAGCCATCGGCAAGGGGGCATGGGAGAATGCAGGAATCTCAGGCGACCGCACGCAACACCTATTATGGCGAATCAAGAACCACGACTATAACTGCTGTCACCCCGAAACGGTAATACTTACAATAGGTGTAAACAATATCAACGCAGGCGACAGCGCAAAGGATGTGGCCGAGGGAATCTTGGCTTGCGCTGCGGAGGCACGCCGTCAAATGCCCGACTCTCGCATCATAATGTTGGGACTATTGCCCGCAGGCAATCCCTCCGATGGCTGGATGCGCAAGGCGTGTAACGAGGTACACTCATATCTGAAGAAGGCGCACATTGATGGCGTGGAGTACGTGAATCCCACGCCGTGGTTTACACTCGACAACGGAGAGCTTAACACCGCCCTATATGCCAATGATAATCTGCACCTGAGCGCAGAGGGCTACAAGGTGTGGAGCGAAAAGATTGCCGAGCTGATAAAGTAGGTTATTTGCCGCTTTGAGCCAGACGGGCAGACAGCTTTGTCAGGACAAATCCCGTAAGGAAGATAGCCATCGTGCCGAGGACTATCGTGAGATAGGTGTGCAACGGAGCAAGGAAACTCATCCAAGCAATGACGGCAAGGCCTACGACAACCGCCACAACGGCACTCGTTCGCTCTACCTTATGACACACAAGGCCGAGCAGGAACAGGCCAAGCATTCCTCCGCTGAATATCGAAGCGAGCTTCCACCACATATCCAGCACGCCATCGATTGACATCATCAGCAGACCTACAACAATACCTATCGCACCGACAAGGAACGACGAGAGGTACAATACGGTCATCTCCTTACGGTTGCTGCTCTCGCCCTTATGCAGCTTCTTATAGAAATCAGTCAAAATAATTGTTGCTGAGGAGTTTATGCTCGTCGAGATGGTACTCATACCCGCCGAAAAGAGAGCCGCGATAACAAGTCCCGTAACACCCGTCGGCAATCCGTGAACGATGAAATAAGGGAAGACCTTATCGCCCGCAACACCCTCAGGCAAGAGTTCGGGTTGCGCGGTGTAATACGAAAAAAGAGCCGTGCCAATATACACAAACACCAACGACACAGGAATATAGAGCAAGCCGCCAAAGAGCGTCGACTTCACCGCCTCACCCGTAGATTTGGCGGTCATATATCGTTGCACATAGTTCTGGTCGATACCGTAATTTTGCAGGTTGGTCATAAGGCCGTAGATAAACACCACCCAGAAGGTAGGCTCGGTGAAGACAAGTTCAAAACTGCCGAGCGAGAATTTGCCGTGCTGGGCCGCAATCTCAAACAGCTGCTTTGGCCCTTCGGGCATATCAAAGGTGAGCAGAAGGGCACACACAAGCGCACCGACAATAAGAATAATGCCCTGTATGGCATCGGTCCACATCACCGCGGTAATGCCTCCTAAAAGCGAATAGGCAAGCGTGATTACGCCCGTAGCGATGATGATTGTACCAATATCCCAGCCAAACATCGTATTGATAGGGATAGCCAGCAACAGAAGTATCGAACCCACGCGTGCCAACTGCGTCAGCAGATAGCACACCGCCACATAGGCTCTGGCCCAGTAGCCGAACTTCAACTCAAGATAATGATATGCCGACACGCTGTTAAGGCCACGATACAGAGGAATGAAAATTTTTGCTGCAAGCCACACCGCGATGGGAATCGAAAGGCTGAAGACCAGCTGATTCCAGTTTCCTGCATACGAGCCACCGGGAAGTCCGAGGAAAGATATACTGCTGACAAATGTGGCGAAGATAGACATTCCCACCACCCATGTGGGTAGCGCTCCATCGGCAGCCGTAAAGGTCGAAGCACCCTGCTTGTTACGGAAGAAGAAGCTACAACCAAAAAGCGCAGCACCACCAACAAAGAGGAAGAATACGATGTAATCTAATAGGGTTAGTTCCATGGGTCTCGGTGTTCCAACTACTTTTGGGTGATTTTTTGGGTGAAAGGCAATCTGCATAGCCTCCAACCGACAAATTGTATTCCGCCTGCTTCTGATTCACCAAAAAGTGGTTATAAAAATGGCTATAAAATGATAAAGGCGCTG
>CAYLRH010000060.1:0-7211 GCA_964385905.1 uncultured Alistipes sp. | reverse complement strand
GTACGAATATCCAGCCCCGGCTCAACAGCTGCCACGAGTGTAGATTTTCCGACACCCGAATTTCCCGACAAGAGCGTTGTCTTGCCACGCAACAGATCTCTTACCTCCTCAACGCCCTCGCCCTCGGTGGCCGACACCTCGATGATGCGGTAGCCTGCGCTCTCATATATAGCGTGAAACTCCTCAACGGCTTCAGGCTGCGTGCGAGCCAAATCAATCTTAGCCAAAAGGATGGTTACGGGAACTTTATACGCCTCGCACGTTACCAAAAAACGGTCGATAAACTCCGTTGCCGTTTCGGGCGAAAACAATGTTGCCACCAGCAATGCCTGGTCAACGTTGGCTGCAATGATATGCGACTCCTTAGAGAGATTCGAGGCACGGCGGATGATATAGTTACGGCGGGGCTCAATGGCTGAAATCACATAGCCACCCTGCTCGTCAAGCTCTACTCGCACAACATCACCCACGACAATGGGGTTTGTCGAGCGTACGCCCTTCAGACGCAACTTGCCACGCATACGGCACTGCAACCGCTCGCCCTCGTGTAGAACTTCATACCAGCTTCCCGTCGATTGCACAACGGTGGCATAAAACACTTCCGCCATAATTAATCCAATAAATTATCTTTCAGCTCCTCGAAGTAGGGAGTAAGTTTGTCCGTCACGCCCGTTATTGGCTTAAACCAGCGCGACTCCTCGATGGTCTGCTTCGAAGCCAAATTATAGTTTTTGTTAATCGATGCGAACCATGAGAAGAGTATGCTAACGATAAGTGCCACCTTTGCCAGCGAGAACAATATACCCAACACCACATCGGCCATACCCAAACCCGCAAAACGGAACACGGCGCGCAGGGCATAAGCTCCAATAGAGATGGCAATCAGCGCACCGACAAAGATTGTGATAAATCCCACAACGCCCGACACCCCAACATCAACGCCGAGAATACGCTCCAGTTCCGAACCATATTGTGCGGCAAAGTAGAGCGCCGCAATAACAGCAACCAACGACAACATCTGCAACAGGAAACCACGTCGCCAACCGTTAAAAACAGCCCATGCAAGGGCGGTATAGACTATAATATCAAATATATTCATAATATAAAAATAGGTCTTATTGTGCTAATCAATTCTCATTATGTGGCCAAAATATTGCACGAAGTTAGTATATTTTTTTGATAATTGCTATATTTGCAGAAAGTAAATCGGGTTAAACGGGTCGTGCGAGGCTCAGCCGACTGCTTTGCGCACATTCCGAAACAACCCCCGCATAAACAAATTTACAGCTATGAAACGATACATAATCACACTATTGCTATGCCTTGCAGGGCTATCAGCCTCGGCACGCGAAGTATATTCGCTGAACGACAATTGGCAGTTCTTCTTCAAGATGGAGACAAGTAGCGATTATGCCCGCCATATATCATTGCCCCACACCTGGAATCTCGATGCACTTTCGGGTCAGGGCGAGTATTTGCAGACAACGGCCAACTATTCTCGTGACATATACGTTCCCGCAGAGTGGAGTGGCAAGCGCCTGTTCCTTAAGTTCTATGGTGTGCAGAACGTTGCCGATGTATTTGTAAACGGTCAGCATGCAGGCGAACACCGTGGTGGCTGGACAGCCTTTACGTTTGAGATTACGCCATACATCGAGTACAACAAGAATAACTCGGTGGTGGTCGTGGTGAGCAACGCTTATCAGAACGATATTCTCCCCACCTCGTCGGAGCTGAATCTCTATGGCGGTATCTATCGTGATGTGGAGCTTATCGTGACCGAGCAGACAACAATATCACCCCTGTACTACGGCTCAGACGGTATATTCATCCACCAGAACAATATCACCGACAACTCGGTCGATGCAACGGCATCGGTATGGGTTACGGCCCCCACATCCACCAAGTTGTGTGACTTGGCCATCACCGTTCGTGCCCCGACCGGAGATGTGGTATATTCAAAATATGTAAAGGGTCGTGTCGAGCCCGGCAAGTCCGTTGATATTCCATTTACGCTTGAGGAGCCTCTGCTGTGGAGTCCCGAAGAGCCTAATCTCTATACCGTTACAATCGGTATCGGCACCCACCATGAGGACGAGGTGACGGTAACGACCGGCTTCCGCTCAATCGAGGTTACATCGAAGCAGGGCTTTAAGATTAACGGCGAGCGTATAAAGATACAAGGCGTTACACTCTACCACGACCGTGCGGCCATAGGTAGCGCCCTGCGTACACGTCACTATGACGAGGATTTGGAGCAGATACGTGACATCGGAGCAAATGCCATCCGCTCGGCAACAGCTCCGCACGCACAATATTTGTACGACTGCTGCGACCAGAACGGAACTTTGGTATGGATTGACACCCCGTTCACACGCGCACCCTATCTGAGCGACGTATTCTACTTCTCGACCGATAAGTTCAAGCAGAACGGTTTACAGCAGCTCCGCGAGGTGATTGCACAAAACTATAACCACCCCTCGGTAGTGATGTGGGGTATCTACTCGCTGGTGTGGATGCGTGGTGGCGGAGATGTGCTGAGCTTCATCCGCGACCTCAACGACACGGCCAAGCAGATGGACCCATCGCGTCCCACGGTGGCATGCAGTAATCAGGATGGTGAGTTGAACTTCATACCCGACCTTATTGTATGGCAGCAGAATTTAGGCTGGGAGCGTGGTGCGATAAACGATTTGTCGGTATGGCAGAATAAGTTACGCACAGAGTGGGGACACCTGCGTTCGGCAGTAGCCTATGGCGAGGCTGGCTCGATAGACCAGCAGGCCAACAGTAGCTTTAAGCCCATGGAGTTGGATTCTCGTTGGTTGCCAGAGCGTTGGCACACAGAGTTCCATGAGGGTTATGCGCGTCACCTGATGCAGGATGACCAGTTCTGGGGAATATGGATTAATAACATGTACGAGTTCGGCTCGGTGCGCCACAACGATGGTATCTCACGTACCGGTTTGGTGACCTTCGACCATAAGGACCGCAAGGATTCATATTACCTCTACCGTGCTTTGTGGAACAAGAAGAGCCCCACACTGCATATCTCGGAGAAGCGTCGCAACGTACGTCAGGACTCTATCCAACAGGTGAAGTTCTACTCATCGGCAAAGGAGGCACCCGTGATGACGGTAAATAAGGATACCGTTCACGTAAGAGAGTATGCTCCGTGTCAGTTCATTTCAGATTCTGTTGTCATGACTCCTCGCAACCATGTCGTGGTAACGGCTGGCGACTTGCAGGATCAGCAGACAATTATAATCGGCAACGCATTAAGACCACATCGATAGCGGCAGGACCTTCGCAGAGTAATAAATCCAACACCGATAGGTTGGACGCGAAGGGCAGACGATCGGAAAATACTTGGAAATAGGGTTCGGCCACAAAGGTCGAGCCCTTTTGTTTTGGACGCAGGTCCAAATCGCCCTCCTCGGCCTTTATGTATCTTTCAGATAGAGGCAGCTCGATACGTGCCCCCAGCAGACGCAGTAGAGTCTGCGTATATTCAATATTATAATCAACCAGATAACGCCATTCGCGCTTGTAGAATGGCTCCAGCTCGTGTGCAAAATGGTCAAAATATGGCGACGACTTATAGGCCGAGAGAATCGACACCCAATGTTGATGCTGCCAACGCTTCGAGTAGTCGATTTTCACATCGCGCATCGGCTGACGCGGACGATTGGCATTCTCGACATGAACGGTGAGCTGCATCACGCCATTTGCCGAGAGAATAGAGGCTCTATTTCGCTCCGAACGCTTCACATAATTCTCGCCTAAGTCGATTACGCACTCCTCACGCAGAAGGCGTGCAACATACTCAACAGAAGGCATATATGCCGTAGGAAGTATTACCATATCTACAACTTTTTACATACTACAACCATCCATCCCTCACGCTCGACGATATTCTCCACCTCGAAGCCCTGCTCCACCGCCGAAGCCTCGATATATACCACATCCTCACGCAAAAAGCCACTCATCAATAACTGTCCGCCCGACGACAACGCCCCAGCAAACGAGGGCATCATGGAGATTAGGATATTACGATTTATATTGGCCAGCACAAAGTCAAACTTCTCGCCCGCCACAACCTGCTCGATAGAGCCACAACGCACATCCACCATCTGCTCAACACCACTCAAGGCAATGCTGTCACGACAGCTGTCACACGCCCAATCGTCAATATCGACGGCCACCATCTGCTCGGCACCGCACTTCAGCGCCACGATGGCCAGCACACCCGTTCCGCAACCCATATCCAAACCTCGCTTACCGCAAAAATCCATTGAGGCGATGGTCTGCGACATCAGAGCCGTCGTGGCGTGGTGCCCCGTACCGAATGACATACGCGGAGCAATGACAACATCAATTACACCCTCATCGGCAGGCGAATGGTGCGGCGCTCGAATACGAATAGGACGCTCACCCGCAACCTCCACGGGCTCGAAACCGCTCTCCCACTCCGCATTCCAATTTTGCTGTACGACCTCCGAGAAACGGAAGTCAACACCCTGCGAGATAACCACCTGTTCTACATCCTCGCGACAATCAACAAGTTGCTCCTCCTGTATATATGCCATCAGCACACCCTCCTCCTCAGCAAAAGCCTCAAAGGGATAATCCGACAACAGAGCCGTCAAAATCTCTGCCTGCACGGAATCGCCAACGGTGATATTGAGTTCTACATATTTCATATTATGTAAAATTTTACTATTTTTGCTTGCACAAAGTTACGGAGAATATGGCAGAATATACGAAAAAATGGTCAGAAATTTCGCGTGGATATCGTACCCACATGCGCTTGGAGAAGCACTTGTCGGATAACACCATCGAATCCTATATGCGCGATTTGGCACAATTCGCTCACTATGTGCTACGTATGTATGACGTTCCTCCCAAGAAGGTAGAGCCAGAGATGATACGTAACTACATGAGCCGCCTATACGACCAAGGTCGCGAAAAGAGTTCACAGGCACGTGCCTTGAGCAGCATAAAGAGTTTTTTTAACTATCTGCTGCTTGAGGAGGTTATCGAATCCTCTCCCGCCGAATTGATAGAAACCCCAAAATCTGCACGTCCCCTACCCGACACCTTGACGGTCGAAGAGATTGACCGACTGATAAACTCCATCGATGACTCCACAACAAAGGGGTTACGCGACCGTGCCATATTGGAGGTACTATACTCTTGTGGTCTGCGAGTGAGCGAGTTATGCGACCTGCGATTAGGCGATTTGTTCTTCGGCGAAGGATATATCAGGGTAATCGGCAAGGGTAACAAGCAACGACTTGTCCCCGTCAGTGGCATGGCCCGCGACCGCATACAATTGTACATGGAAGCACGCGACAACAGCCGCCGAAAGGAGGAGATACTATTCCTTAACAATCGAGGGAAGAAGCTCACTCGAGTGATGATTTTCACCATAATAAAGCAGGCAGCCATACGTGCCGGCATTGATAAGAAGATAAGTCCCCACACTTTCCGCCACTCCTTTGCCACACATCTTTTGGAGGGTGGTGCCAACATCCGACAGGTGCAGGAGTTGTTAGGGCACGAAAATATCCTCACAACGGAGATTTATACACATCTCGACAATACGCATCTGCGGCAGACGTTGGAAAAGCACATGTCAATATAAAAAAAACAGCTGACTAATTTCGGTTAGTCAGCTGTTTTACTTCAAACTTATCCACTATTTCTTTGCCTCCTCGAGGGCCTTGGTGGTGGTGTAATACTTCGAAATCATCTGCGAACGCTCCCATGCAGGAATCTGCCCATCAACCAGATAGCCAAGATATACCTTCATCACAGAGCTGAATCGCTGCTCGTGTGTCTTGACGATATCGGCGGGGATGGTCACCTTCCACTCCTTATCGCCTGACTTCTCGATGCCAAGGCCGGGATACTTATCACCAACCGACTTTAGGGCCTTGCGCAACGTAGCCTCAAATGCCGCATCATCGTCGCCATTATTCACCACGTACAACACCGGCTTATACTTCTGCTCGGCACCCTGACGAATCTCGATATTGGCCTTCGAGCCCTTCACAACCGAGTAGTGCGTGTCGCCCGTACCCTCAGTGCCGACTGCCGCCATAAAGTTCCACACAACGCTCACGCGGCAGTTCACGCCGTTGAGTTTGTAGTTCAACTCGCCATTTGAATATACCTGCAACGTATCGTTCACAATATCCTTCTTCAAGAAATCGGGATACTCGTCCTTGCCCGTAACGAGGCGATATTTATCGAGTGGAATGGGTGTTGCCCAACGCTTTGCCGATGTGAACTCAATATCCTTAGTGTAGTCAATCTCCTGCTCGGGCATAACCGTACACTGCACCAAATCAACAAGATGCGTAGTCACGTCGATAATACCCTCACCCTGCTGCTCCACGTCAAAATACCACTCAGGACGACGCAGGGGCTGGCCCGACACATACTTGAAGAAGTGGTGAACGCTCTCCTTGGTGATGGCAGGCTCGTCGGGTGTACCTTTCTGCATCTCGCCAAAGAGTTCGGGCATAGCCACCAGCACTCGCTGCAACTCATTGTTTATCTCCGAGCGCTCGGTCATAATATCATACACCATAACGCCCTTCTCAGGAGCCTCAAGTAGCGTCTGCTCCAACATCTTAAAGTTCTTCTGGTCGATAGCCATCGGCTTGTCCGACAAGACGTTAATACCTGCATCAACAGCCGCCTTTACATAACCTGTCTTCTTGCCGTTGTTACCCGCCAGCACGACAACATTTCCCTTCTTCTCCTCAATCATCTTTGCGAGAAAATCATCGCCAGTATAGAGCTGCTCGTTCCACGATGTGGGGCGCTCCGAACGCTCGTTGTAAATCTTGATGCGGTCAAGGTGCATCTGCGCATCCTCGCCCTCAGGAGCATAAACGTGAACGGTGGGGTCCACCTGGTCGTACATATACATCTGCACCAGCGCAGCGTGGAAGTGTCCAGGGTCGAGCGTGAGGAGCTTCACCTCGCCAGCCTCGCCGCTAAATCCGTTGCCCGTAGGCTTTGCGCCACCACCGCATGCACTCAACACTAATGCCATAGCAGCCATAAAGAATAGATTCTTTTTCATTGTATCTTATTTTGTTTGATTACTTTTTTCGGCCTCGCGCCACCACGACGCTTGACAGAACAAAGATACAAAAATATTGAAACTCGGGCAATAAATACCATAATAACACCAC
>CAYLRH010000059.1:0-7227 GCA_964385905.1 uncultured Alistipes sp. | reverse complement strand
CAGGCAACTCAGGCTTGTGCGGCTCGCTCAACGCCAGCAGGAAACGCTCGCTCTTGTGCTTGATGATAAGCTCCAACAACGAAGTGAAGGTGCCATCGGCAAACGATATCTTACGCTTACGATATACGATATACTTCTGCAAATAGAGCGCTACGGCCTCGGTATTACAGATGTACTTCATCGTCTCAGGGACGGTGATACGCGCTTCCTCACAAATCTTAAAGAAACTATCAACAGTGGTACGTGATGTAAATATTACGGCTGTATGGTCCAGAATCTCGATACGCTGTGCGCGGAACTCCTTAAGTGTTACGCCAACCACGCGAATCAGGGGTTTGTAGTCTACTTCTACATTATGCTTGGTTGACAATTCGTAGAAAGGGGATTTTTCAATCACCGCGGGGCGCGGCTGCGAAACCAAAACTTTTTTTACCATTCTCTGTTTATTTATTACTACCTCAAGCTCTTTGCCACCTGCCACAAAAGTGAAAGCGGCAAAATTTCGACGGTGCAAAGGTACAAAATCCAATGCAAAATTGAAACTTTTTTAGAAATAAAGAATTCTACACTCTCTCTTACAAACAACACGACAACGACTCCTATCGCCACGCAGCTCACCTTAAGCCACGCATCGGCACTTGCACCCGACCCGATAAGGGCCATGAGAACGATGGGAGAGACCATCACGGTTGAGAGAACGAAGTACGTAAGACGTATGCGCATGAGCGAGGCCACCTCGCCATAAGATTGTGTAACAAGGCCCACAGCGCCGAGCATCAGGTACTGCACAATGATGATACACAGAAATATAACAGCTACCGCAAAAGGCATATATACCATCATCGGCTGTGGCACGCCAATTCCCACGCGCGAAACGGTTACGGCAACGAGCAGGCCTACGAAACAGACTCCCAACATAAAGAGCTTGCCGAGTGAGCCATAGAAAATATCACTACGACGACGCTCGCCAGCACGGCCCGTGTGTTGCACCTTACGATTAAAAATAGACTCAAAGAGAGCCCTTATATCATCAAAATAGCGGCAAATGCAGAAGAGATAATAGACAAACATCACCACTACAAGCAGATTATAGAGCCAGTCGGTCCACGCACCCATGCCCGAAGCGCCTCCCGCAGTGAGCATCACCTCGCCCTCGTAGAGAGGTGTGATGGCCTGCATGGCCACCGAGTCGCTGAGACTGACTACACCATCCGAGAGTGAGGTCGCACCACCCATCACCGCCTCCAAATCGGCATCGTGGTACATCTCGCGGGCACGTTGCCACCCCTCCACAATCTGCGTAAGGGTTTGTGGTGAAGCCACCTCGGCATGATGCTCCACACCGAGCGAATCGAGGGGGTGTAACTCACCCGTCCAGCGATCCGTCAGACGACGAAGCGCACGCTCAGAGAGGGTATCAAGACCCGTAAGACGTAATGTATCTGCAACTAAAGCCACTATTCAAAAACTCGTTTAAGTGTTATACGGAACGTGGTTCCACGTCCCACCTCCGACTTGGCAACGGCAATCTTTCCGTGGTGATAATCCTCCACGATGCGTCGCGCAAGCGACAAACCCAAGCCCCAACCGCGGGTCTTGGTGGTGTATCCCGGATCGAAGATACGCTTCCAATTACTCTTCGGGATACCCTTACCCGTGTCGCGCACCTCGATGATGACCGACTTGTCGTTCGACGAGAGCGTAACATCAATCTCGCCATGGCCCTGCATGGCATCAAGAGCGTTCTTCATCAGATTCTCCACAACCCACTCGAAGAGCGCCACATTCAGATTGGCCTTCACCGGAGCAATGGCCAGACCGTTGTACGAGAGCGTCACATTGCGGGGCACACGCTTATGGAAGTACATCACCGTCTCGCCCACAACCTCGTTGACGCTATGCACCGTAAGGTCCGTTTCGGAACCAATCTTCGAGAAGCGGTCGACAATCTTCATCAGATGCACCAAATCCTTATTCATCTCCTCCACGGCCGAGGGGTCCACCTCCAGCGAGCGCAGGTACTCGGTCCATCCCAAAAGTGAGGAGATGGGCGTGCCCAATTGGTGTGCCGTCTCCTTGGCCAGACCTATCCAGACTCGGTTTTGTTCATCCTGACGTGTCGATTGCAGGGCGATGTATGTAAATAATATAAATATAAATATTATCAGCCACTGCACATAGGGGAAGTAGTAGAGTGCCGTAAGCAGCTGCGATCGTCCGTAGAAGATTATATGTCGCCGCCCCGTGGTCCACATCAGTCGCACGGTGCGTGGGGTATTCTCCTCGGTCAGCTCGTTAAGCTTACGACGGAAACGCTCGGGGTCCTTGAGGATATCCTCATCGATGCGGTTACTCATCACCAGCGAGAGATTCTCATCGGTGATGATGAAGGGGATATTGTTATGCGTACTTACAATATGCGATATGAGCGGGTCAACGAGATAGTTACCAAATGCCTCGCGGCTTACACGCTCCATGGCTGCCACCCACAGCTCGACATCGTGCTGCTCCTTCTGACGCAGGACATCGGCCAGTTTATAGGTGTAGAATAGCGATATGACGGCCATCACCACTCCGATGGCGATAACCGTAATACGGCTGCGGAACGAGATTTTTTTAAGCCCGGGGAATTTCATCTTCTCTTAAGGTTAGTTCTTTTCAGTATCCTGCTCGCTGAGAATCTTGCGATAACGCTCGCCATCGCGCAACACCTCCACGGCCTTCATCACCGTGCTGTCGCTCACAAGGTTATGCTCGACAACGCCCTGATAGTAGTTGTGACGCATCACAACATCGCCATTGATGAGGTCCATAATCTCGGCACGATAGTTACGCAGGTTATCCATCTTCTGGTCCTTGAGTTTCGACTCAATCTGCTTCAAATCGTCGGCAAAGTCGCTGTCGTAGCGCTCCTCCTTCGAGGTCTTCTGCAACAGCTCCAGAGCCATACGCGTCTGCGACTCATAGGGCACATCCTTGTCGGCCATGAACTTCACGAAATCCTCATAGTCGGCATCCGTTATCGAGAAGCTCTTATTATCCACCTTCAGCGAGGGGTTACGACGCATATACTCGTCCAAGAAATCCTCGATATAACCCAAATTGTAGAGCATAACGGCAAAGGTAGAGATATAGTCGGGCTCCATCTTAATGTCGGGCATCAAGCCCTTGCCATCGTACACCTTGCGACCTGCCGCAGTACGGAACTCGTTGATGAGCGAGTCGGGCACATTCTCATCCTTGCCGCCTGAGTGAGAGTAGTTGATACGCTGCACACAACGCCCTGAGGGAATATAATACTTCGAGGTTGTAATCTTGGCATAGGCGTTATAGCCAAGCGGCACCAACGTCTGCACCAAACCCTTACCATACGAGCGCTGGCCCATCAGCACCGCACGGTCCATATCCTGCAATGCTCCGCAGACAATCTCCGATGCAGAGGCCGTATTGCCATTTATCAAAGCCACCAACGGCAACTCACCCAAAACGGGGTTCGAGTCGGTGGTATATGTACGCTTGGAACTCTCCGCACGGCCCTTCATCGTCAACACCTTCGAGCCCTTGGGAACAAACATCGAGAGAATCTTCACCGCCTCGGCAACGCTACCGCCGCCATTGTCGCGGTAGTCGAGAATCAAGCCCTTCAGCTCGCCCGTAGAGCGCAGACGCTCCACCTCGGCACGCATATCGTCGTAGCAGCCATCGGTAAAGTCGTCGTGACGGATATAACCGATACCATCGGCCACAAAGCCTGCATAGGGCACGCCGGGGATAGAGATGCGCGCACGCTCAATCTCCATCTCCTCCACCTCGCCCGTCATCAGACGCTTAACGGCCAACTTGACCTTTGTGCCGGGTGTACCCTTCAGCTTCGACGAAATCTGGTCGGCAGTACACTTGGTGACATCCTCGCCATTGATGCTGACGAACTTATCGCCAATCTTCAAACCCGCCAAGTCGGAGGGCGAGCCCTTATTTGGCTGTGCGATGACAACGCCACTGCTGTCGCGCTTCATGCGAATCGTCGAGCCGATACCGCCATACTTACCCGTGGCCTGCATCTCGAACTTGTCCATCTCCTGCTCGGACATATAGGTGGTGTAGGGGTCGAGGTTACGCACCATGCCTACGGCACCATCCGTCATAAGTTTGTCGGCCTTGACATCATCGACATACTGCAACGAAATCTCGCGCATGAGATTGACCATAATCTCCATATTTCGGCCAAGACCGAAATCATCACGCACAGCCCACACTCCTGTCGCAACAGCTGCCACAACAAGCGCCACAAGGCCATATCTTCTCACTCTGTTCATCTCTCGAAAATTATTTACCCATACGGTACACCACCTTCGCAACACCGCGACGGTTACCGCTAACATCTATCCACTGGCCATGCTGCTCAACCACAATCTCATCCTCGAAGAGCATAGTCAGACGGCTCAGGAAGTTGTCGGCACGGAAGGCCATGCGGCCCTCGCTCTCACTCTTCAGGCTGAAACCCGCCAAGGCAAAAAGCTGCATAAGATAGTCACGCTCCTGCTGCATATCGCACTCCACACGGCGTGTCACAAAGCCGAAACGGGGATAGCATGCCGACAGCACCACAACGGCTGCACCCAGCAACTGCCCTCTTGTAGTAGCAAAGGTGGCTGCAACGTAATCCCATACGCTCAAATCCAACTCCTTGGTGGTGGCTGTACTCAACCATACAACTCCCAAATACAAAACGCAAAAGGCTGCAAAATATTTCACAGCACGAATCAGATATTTCATAATCAAGTTTTTATATTTATCTATTTTAAAATCTCTCCTCTATCGCTTGCGCCACACGAGCCATCAGCCACGCCGGAGTGGAGGTAGCGCCACAGATACCAACACTTGTGCAAGCATCGAACCACTCGGCCTGTAACTCGCTCTCCTCCTCGATATTGTAGCAACGCTCATTGGCCGCACGGCACACATTGAATAGCACCTTGCCATTGCTCGACTTCTTGCCACAGACAAAAATCACCACATCGAAACGCTTGGCAAACTCACCCAACGCCTTCTCGCGGTTTGACACACGACGGCAGATGGTATCGTCAACCGTAAGCATACTCTCGTCGCCCAAACGCACCTTCATCTGCTCGGCCAATGACCAGAAGAGGCCAATGCTCTGCGTAGTCTGCGAGAGGAAAAATATGGGACGGGAGAAATCCACAAGCTGCAAATCCTCCTCACGCTCCACAACGATTGTCGGCTGCTCCACCTGCCCCGTAAGGCCCACAACCTCGGCATGGCCTCGCTTACCGAGAATCACAACCTGACCTCCCACACTCTGCATCTGCTCATGCGCCGCCACAACCTTGCGTTGCAGCTGTGCCACAACGGGACACGTGGCATCAATGACGCGGATACCAAGCTCCTCGGCACGACGATAGGTGGTAGGGGGCTCGCCATGTGCGCGGATAAAGAGGTCGCGGCCATGCAGGCTCTCCATATCCTCATGTGTGACGGTCTTCAGGCCCAACGCCTCCAGACGCTGCACCTCCATGCGGTTGTGAACAATATCGCCCAGCGAATAGACCTCTCCGCCCAGCTCCTTAACAGCCGCCTCGGCCTTTGAGATGGCTCGCACCACACCAAAGCAGAATCCCGAATTCTTATCTATCTCGACCAGCATAACCTACGCCCTTACAATCGCCTCGTAGCGCTCCATAAACCACGCCATCTGCTGCTCGACGGTCATATAACTGTTATCCAGCACCACAGCATCCTCGGCCTGACGCAACGGTGAGATAGCACGTTCCATATCGGCCTTGTCGCGCGAGATGACATTTTCCAGAATCTCCTCCATTGTGACCTTGTCGCCCTTGGCCGTAAGTTCGGCATAGCGTCGCTCGGCACGCACCTTAGGCTCGGCCGTCATAAATATCTTCAGCTCGGCATCGGGGAAGACCACGGTACCAATATCGCGGCCATCCATCACAACACCTCTCTCGCGGCCCATCTGCTGCTGCATGGCTACAAGTTTCTCACGCACCTCGCGGATAGAACTTACCGAGCTGACGCAGTTGCTAACCTCGATAGAGCGGATACGCCCCTCGGCCAACTCGCCATTGACATAAACGTCGCTGGCACCACGCTCCTCATTGAAGCGGAACGAGATATTCACCTCAGGCAGCAACGCCACAACAGCCGACTCATCGACCTTGCCATCCACGATTGCGCCCTGCTCCAAGGCATAGAGCGTAACGGCGCGGTACATGGCGCCCGTGTCGATGAAAATATATCCCAATCGCGCAGCAATAGCCTTCGCGAAGGTACTCTTGCCACACGACGAGAAGCCGTCGATGGCGATAACTATCTTTTGTTTCTGGTTCTCCATTATTTGGGAAGTATATCGAAAAAGGTTGAAATAATCGTATAGATACCCAGCACACCGATGATAATACCGGCGACGTGGTTGATTGTAAGCATGTGGCGCGGGCGGAAGCGACGACGGAAATAGTCGATTGTAAAGGTCAGGGCAATCCACCACGCAGTAGCACCAGCAAAGAAACCGAGGATGGTCATACCGCTACGCAGAAGCGATGCCATATCGCCCTCGGACTGCAAGCCCACGTTGAACATGGCAAAGAAGGCCAACAAATAGGGAATAACCACCACGAAGTTTGCCAACGTAAAGACAAACATCGACGAGTAGTCCTGCCACAGATTGGTTTTGCCGGCACGGTTTTTTCTGATTTGCGGCACGGGGTTCTGGAAGAATATATACACCCCGACGATGACTACAAATATACCGCCTATGACCTGCAATATGGCGCTGTACTCCTCAATCTGCGCCTGCAACATCGAGTAAAAGAAGAAGGCGATGATGGCCATCATCATATCGGCCGTAGCCACACCCATGCCCGAAGCCAAGCCCGAACGCAGATTCTTGCTCAATGTACGCTGGATACAGAGTACCGCAACGGGGCCCACCGTAATTGAAGAGGCCAGTCCGACAGCCATACCTCGCAGGAATATATCGATTGCACTTACTATCATTCTCCGAAAAAACTTTTTAGGGTGCAAAGTTATGAATTTAATATGAAATATTAAAACTTAAAGCCATGCTTGGTGCGATTATTGCCAAAACTACCACCTGCAAGGCACTTTCGGGCACTTGGGCGACAACAAAAAAACGCAAAAGCCTAAAAATGTTAATAATTTATCGAAAACTTTACCCCACCGAATGTTTTT
>CAYLRH010000058.1:0-7356 GCA_964385905.1 uncultured Alistipes sp. | reverse complement strand
GTGTCGGCCAAGTAGAATGGCATGCCACGCAGCGGATCGATAAGCGATGCGTTGTAGCGTGCGCCGTGAATCTTGTCATGTGAGTAGTTGAAGTAACCCCACATGAAAGCTCCCTTCATACTGTCGAATGTGCCACCGCCATCGGTCGAGAAGCCGTAGCCGTTGTTGTTTGTTCCGAGCTGAGTGCGCTGGAAGTCACCCTCGGTGTGGTTATAGTTGATGCCAAGCTGGCTGTAATAGCCCATATTATCGAGCTGTGCGCCGGCAGCATTGTTGGTCTTCGAGAACCAGAGGCTCTCCATCTTCTTGCGCTCGATGCTCTGCTGAGTAGAACTCTCCTCCTGAGCCGAGGCCGCCGTCGCAAAGAGTGTTGCAGCGAGGGCGAGTGACGCGAATGTATATTTAATATTTCTCATAATACAAATCTGTTAGTCGTTAAACTACTCTGCCCAAGGGCTCCATGCGGGGCGCTTTACACCGTGACGACGAATCTCGGGTGCATCCATTATCTCGAAGTCGTTCGATGAGTTGTTTGTATCCTGGAAGATAGGAGTACCATCCTCGCGGTAGTCCACAACCTTACGTGATACGCTCTTGCCGTTGTAATATCCGTCAACTGATGTTGCACCTGAGTCGAGGATACCGGGGATACGCTTCATGTCGAGGTCAGCCGATGTGGGGATACACTCCACAGCGTCGTAAATATCACCTACGGGGATGCGTACATACTGCTGACCGCCCTTACCTACCATCACCTGTGTGGTAGTACCCACCTGCCAGTAGTCTGAACCAAACTCAAGGTTCTGACCTGGCTGATAGAGAGCCATAGCCGAGCCGTCAACCGATGTAAGCCACTGCATAGTCATAATCCAACCAGACCAGAATACATAGGGGAGGTCGGGTACATCGGGATTGATACGCTGCTCGTTACCTGACCAGCACTCCCACTCAACCTTTGATGTGTCGATAAGACCGAAGCCGGCCCATGTCTCAATCTTGGTGTGGTCGGCAGCCTCCTGTGCCAATACGATTGACTCGCCGGGCTGCAAGGGGTAGTCGTCGCCATCACCCTGAATCTGCCACAAAGTCTTTGCGTATGCGAACTTATCTACGCCATCCTCAGCGGGCCACTCGGGCAGACTGGCTGTCGCATACTCGGGAACGAGGTGTGCCAAGCAGAGGTGGTCGAGGTATATAGTCTCATCGCCATTGTTGTAAATCTCATAGAACTGGTCGCGGAAGTAACCACCGGGTGAGCCTGCATAGTACATCTCGCGGATGCAAAGCGGTGAGCCCAACAAAGGCTGGATAGAGATGGCGTACTTGTCGCTTACCGAGGTAACCTCCTCGGTAAGAGCAACGTTCTGAGCCAAGCCGTTGATGATGTAGCTTTTGCCGTCATACTTCAGTGTGCTACGTACGGTGATGTTGTAGATGCCGGGGATAACCTCAGCCATGGCAACACCGTCGCTGCCAACCTTTACAACAGTCTCGATACCCTCCGAGAAGTTGTTGAACACGGCCTCCAGATTCTCATACCACTCTGCGGGAGCGGTTGCGGGTGAGCCGTCAGGAGCGGTGAACTCCTTAATATCGATTTTGTAGGCAACCTTGATGAGTGCCACTACCTCCGCGTCGCGTGCGTCGTTCATCATCTCTGAGCACGATGAGGCGAAGAGCGTAGCCGCCAGAGCGGCTATATAATATATATATTTTCTCATAGCTATGGCGTGTTATTATTTAATCATGGCAGTGAGTGACAAACCGAAGAAGAAGGTGTTTGCGTTACGACGTGTGAACGAACCCGGATTCTTCGTACTCTCCCACAACGGAGTGCTGCGGAAGGCGTTGTTGGCGTAGAACGAGATACGCAGGTAATCCTTAATCTCCTTTGTTACGTTGATGTTCATGCAGAGGATAGGCGACATGTAGCTATCCTTGATGTTACGCTTCTGGTCCAAATCATCGCGAACGTCCAGACGCTTGAACTCGTCAAGCTCGAACATCGACTCCTTGAAGTCGTACATCTTACCATCCTCAACAGAGATATACTTGATAGGAATCTCGTCGTTGATATACTTAGCCCAAGAGTTCTCTCGCCAAGTTACGTTTGCCGTAGCGGTGATAACGAAGCCGATTGAGGGTATGTTGTGTACAGCCTTCAGGTTTGTAGAGAGTACCTCATAGAATGAGTGTGCGCGGTCAGAGAATACACCCATGTGGTCGGTGTTAACACCAGCGTTTGCACGCTTGAAGTTGTAACCCTTAACCCAGCTCTCGGTGTGAGTCCACACGCCGTCGAAGATGAAGCGAGTGCGGATAGCGTCGATACGGCCGAAGTCGATAGATGCCTCCAAACCGCGAGTCTCGTATGACGAGTTGTTTGTGGGCTTGGTGTAGTAGAGCAACACCTTGTCGCGAGATGACTCAGAGAGCGTGGGTAACTCATTCTCATCCGAGCCGTAGGTTGCTGCGAAGCGTACCATATCCACGCTGTGGAATGAGTCGGCAGTGTTGGTATATACGTAGCCGTTGTCGCTGCTATCCTTGAATGCGGTGATAGAGCCCACAACCTTACCAATCTGGAAGTCGATACCTACCTCAGCCTTCTTGGTTGTAGCCATCTCCAACTCGTCGTTGGTGGTGTCATATACGTGTGTGGTTACAACCTGGAACTTCTGAGCCTCGCTGGCGATAGTTGATTGGCTATTGTCGAAGTTCACCATGTCGAAATATGCCTCCTGCGGATAGAGCATCTCAAGAGTGGGGGCCTTGGCTGTGATACCGTAACCTCCGCGGATGGTCAATGCGCGGGGAATGATGTCGAGTGAAGCATTGATACGGGGTGCTACAACTCCGTCGAAGTTGAAAATATGGTCATAACGTACTCCAGCAACGATATTAAGGTTGCGACCGCCACCGAAGTTGAGGTTGAATGACTCCTCGGCAAACAGACCCAACGTATTCATGAAGGGAATCTCGTCGTAAGCACGCTCGCGCTCGGTCTGGTAGCCATAAGATGAGCTACGCAGGGGAGGACAATCCTCGTCGTAAACCTTACCGCGACCGCGGTTACCGTCGTTACGGAAGTCGGCACCCACCTTGATGAAGTGGCTTGTGCGGCCCCAGTCACCAGAGAAGTTGGCGATAACCTGTGCGTAGGTGTTCAACTCCTCGCCATATACGTTGTAACGATACATATATGTGTTGGGAGTCTTGAGTGCGTGGCCGAAGAGGTTGTCGCTAAGCAGACGACCATCCTCGAGATATACCTTGCCTCCGGGGGCGCTATTGGTAATCTCGCCATCTGTCTTAGATGTAGAGAATGTGTACTCGGCGTTGTAGCCTTGATCCTCATAGAAGCTGTCCTTGTCGGTGTATGTGAACGAAGCCGCATACTTGATGTTGTTGAACCAGCCCTTGTTGAAGGTGAATGTACCCTTGGTGTTCAAGCGGAAACGATTCTCCTTGTGCAGAGCGTTGCGGTGGTCGTTGTCATCACCCGGAGTGGGGCGGCTCTTGTCGCGGTAGATACCTACCGAAGCGGTGGTGTTGGTGTACCACTTGCCGATGGTGTTGGTGTAACCCACCTGACCATTAACACGCTCGTAGTGAGAGTAACCCTCCGTAGGCTTGTACTGCGAGTATGCGTAGTCGGCGCTGTAATTCAACGCACCTGCCTTCTCGCCGAGCTGCACACCATGTGTTGCCGAGAGCTGATAGAGGTTGGGGTTCATCGTGAGCTTGATGTTCAGAGGTGAACGTCCAGCCTTAGAGTTTACGATAACGGCACCCGAAGTGATGTCGCCATACTCAACCGATGCGATACCACGGATAACCTCCACAGACTCGATGTTGTCGGTCGAAATCTGACGCATATCGATACCTGATGTGGGGGTTGCCATCGCAGCCTCGCCGGTGTATGTAGCTGCAGCAAAGGGCATCTTACCTGCACCCAGCGACTGCATGTTGGCGTTGTTTGACATGGGAGTACCGTCCATAATCACAGCTGTACCGAGGCTTGAACCACCACGAATCGAGAAGCTCGATGCCTGGCTCAGTGCCAATGTGCGTGTGTCGGGGGTAGATGCACCCGGCAAAAGGCTCATCACGTCGGCCAACGATGATGACTGGATATGGTCCATCGCTGTACGTGAGATGGTCGAAGCTGTTGCAGCACCTGCCTTGCTGGCTGTTGCCGTTACAACAACGTCATCTACGCGGAAGTTGGCGGGCTTAAGCTCGAAGTTGAACTTATTCTCACCATTTTGTACTGTAATCTCCTGCTCGATTGTCTCGAAGCCGAGGAATGAAATGTCGACCTTGTGCTGGCCCGGGGCGATCTTAACCTCGAATCGACCCTTACCATCGGTGACTGCTTGTACTCCCGCATCGGGGAAGTGTACGAGTGCGTAGGCAACAGGCTCCTTAGAGTCGGCTGATGTAATCGTACCGACAATCGAAGACTTGTTCTGCGCATAAGACGGCATTATGGCGAATACCATCGCAAATAATGCCGATAAGCAAAGTCTGGTAAAAATTTTCATAAAAATTAATATTAGTTCTCCATTTTTTTGCAAAAAAACATATTTCCGCTACGAGTGACAATCCCTATTTCTGGCGATTGTTGGCAGGGTGATAGTCAATTGTTGTTACTCCTCGTATGGGATAGCCCTTCGCTCCGAACGCGACACTCGGACAGGGCAGAGTTTTCGCCACAGATGTAACACGCAGAATATAAACCCTCTCGCGCGTATAAATATATGGTGCAAACATATTGAAAAATTTTTATTTATGCAAAACGAAAGGCATCTTTTTGCTCTGTTTGGACCTTGGGGTTATGCCGTTTGGGCTCGGTTTTTGGCCTGTGGAGAGTTTTGTGACTTGTGAACCGCATCTTGCTGGCTTATGATTTATAATAAAATAATCGCTAAAAGTTGCACATTAAAACTTTTGGCGATTATTTTGGTTATATTGTGTGATGTGATGCATAATGCATAAAATATGCGAAATATATGCAAGTTTATGCATCGCGGTCTTGAGGTTTCCGCTCTCAAAAATTACGATTTGTCCTTCTCTCCCTCCAAAATCAGGTGGCACATACGTTCACGGGCGCGGTGGATTTGAGTCTTCACGGTGCCCATCGGCAGATGCAGTTTTTCGGATATTTCATCGTAGGAGTAATCCTCCAGAAAACGCATGGTGAAGAGGCGACGATAGTGTTCGGGCAGGCAGCTGATATAGTGCTCAATCTGAGAGCGTTGCTGGAGGTTTATCAGATTCTCTTCGGGCGATGGTGTCATGGCGGCTGGCGCGGCAAATTTCTCGTCTATTGAGATATCTTCCTGACGACGACGCTCAAAGTCGATATGGGTGTTACGCGCAATGGTATATACCCACTGTCCGAAGGTGTATTCGGGTGAGTAGCGGTGAAGGTTGATATAGACTTTGATGAATGTCTCTTGCAGCAAATCCTCGGTATCCTCGGTCGTGGTCGAACGCTGCAAAAAGAGGCGGCGTATAGCATCGCCATAGCGATTGAAAAGGTATTCAAAAGCTATGTCATCACCCGCAAGCGAGAGCTCCACCAACTTCTTGTCGTCGGCGATTATGTAGTCGGCTATTTCCATGCGGTGCTATCCTTGCGTAACATTGATATGCGCAGGCACATCATAAGCAGGGGGTTGAACATATCGAAGATAAAGTATCGGAGTGCTACGCCTTTCTCGCCCACACGCTTGGCTATTGAACGAGCGCGAATGACAACGGCCACATAGCGCACGATAAGCAAAAGCAGCGCCACAGCCTTAAACTCCAATGGCATGAATATCAGGGCTGTAAGAATCGTGAGGAAGAATAGCGCCTGACTGCCTACCTCCCACTCTACGGCGTTGCGGGCAGCGATAGGGTAGTGACGATATGCCTCGGCGTAGTGGTGCAAATGGCTTATCCACCACTTCAATCCGCCCCACTGACCTTCAATCATGGCGCCCTTCGGCACTAAAGCCACGCTGACGTTGTTGCGCTTGGCGATACTCTGCAGGAAGAGGTCATTCTCGCCGATGGTCATATTGAGGTGGGTGAATCCCTTGTTGCCGAAGTAGAGTTTCTTCGTGAAGCCGAAATTGTGGCGTGAGCCACGATAGGTCTTGCCATCTACGGCACCTGCCAACCAGTAGGTTGAAATCTGCATGCGCGACATGCGGATAAGGTAGTTCGTCACTCCCTTCGCAGGCTCAATGGCGGTGTAACCCAGCACAATATCACCACGCATAAAGGCCTTGCCCATCATCGAGAGCCACTGCTCCGAGGCGGGTGAGACGTTTGCTGTAGTGATGACGATATGCTCGTAGTGGGCAGACTTGATTCCGATGTTGAGTGCCAGCTTCACGGTGATGGGGAAGCGGGGCTCGTATATTCTGGTAATCACCAAGTTGGGATAGCGCAGGCGCATGTTGTTCAGCTCCTCAAAGTAGTCGTTGTCGGCACCGACATATACCAGAACAAGTTCGAAGTTGGCCGCATACTGCTGTCCCATAATTTCGTGTAGGCGCGTATCCAGATAGTTGTAATCCTCCGAGAAGATTGGCATGACTATCGAAATTGGAGGCTCTGAGTCGTGAATCTTGCGACGACGCGAGTTGCGGAAACGAGCCACGCGACCATATACGACGATATGGAAGTAGAGCTGTATGAAGAGCAGCAGTAGAATGACAGCAGCCAACGCCGTACCCTGCCAGCCGTAGTGTTGAATGATATAATCGATATATTGCATAACTAAATCCAAATGAAACGATTTGCAAAGATACTCTTTTCGCGTCAAACGGCATAGTAAAAAAATATTTTTTTTAAGATAGAGCCTAATCCTAAGTTAAAACCTCTTTTTCGGGCGAAAAACGCTTATTTTTCATAGAAAAATAGTAACTTTGTCCGAATTATGAAATTGTCTTATAAGGTGATTTCTGCGTTACGCATTGTCCTCGCAATCCTCATTTACGCCCCGGTAAACTGCGGTTGCTCGGCCTACGCAAGCCCTTCTAATACAATTTCACTAACGAAAGAGGCGTGTAAGCCTCTAAATGATAATAGATTATGAAATTTACGCTACAACATACAGCTCCTGCCTCGAAGGCGCGTGCAGGTCTTATCGAGACCGACCACGGTCCTATCCAAACCCCTATCTTTATGCCTGTCGGCACAGCCGCAGCCATGAAGGGAATCTTTCACCGCGATGTGAAGGAGGATGCCCGTGCGCAGATTATTCTGGCCAACACCTACCACCTCTACCTCCGCCCCGGTATGGATATTATCGAAAAGGCGGGTGGCGTGCATCGTTTCTCTACGTGGGATGGCCCG
>CAYLRH010000057.1:0-7363 GCA_964385905.1 uncultured Alistipes sp. | reverse complement strand
CATAACATTGCTGGGCGATAAGCTCTATCAGATTACCTGGGAGTCGAATGTATGCCACGTATATGATGTTGCTACGGGTAAGAAGTTGCGCGATTTCCGTTATGCGGGCGAGGGCTGGGGATTAACCACAGATGGCGAGAAGCTATATATGTCCAACGGCTCGGCCAATATATATAAGCTCAACCCCGAAACATTCAGCCGCGAGGCAACCATTACTGTTACTCTGCGTGGCGAGCCTATCCGTTTTATCAACGAGATGGAGTGGATAGATGGTAAGATTTGGGCAAATGTCTATACTACCGACCGTGTGCTGATTATCAACCCCAAAACGGGAACTGTGGAGGGTATGATTGATTTTACGGGACTTCTGTCTGATGAAGATGTTGACGACAACACCGATGTGCTGAATGGCATAGCCTACGATGCCGAAACCAAACGGGTGTTTGTTACTGGTAAGCGATGGAATAAACTCTTTGAGGTGGAGATTGTAAAACGTTAAGAAGATGAACTTGGAACAACTACTTGTCAAGAAGATATTTGTATTGGATGGCGCTATGGGTACACGCCTGATTTCTGGCGGTGCGAAGGGGTGCCTTGAGTTGCTCAATGTGGAGAATCAGGATGCAGTTACGGCTCTCCATGAGGCATATTTGGAGGCGGGTGCGGATATTATTACAACAAATACAATCTGTGCCGATGCGCTCTGTTTGGCGCAGTATGGGTTGCAGGAGCGTTCGTATGAGTTGGCTCGTGCTGGTGCGGAGTTGGCTCGCGCGGCAGCCGATAAATACTCTACCGCAGAGCATAAACGTTTTGTCGCAGGAGCGGTAGGCCCTACCACGCGTAATCTTACGCTCGCCAACGATACCACGCCCGAAGTTGTAGCAGAAGCCTATTCTGCCGTTATTCGCGGTTTGGTGGATGGCGGTGTTGACGTTATCCTCGTTGAGAGTGTAATGGACGTGCGCAATGCTGCGGTTACTGTCGAGGAGTGCAGAAAAATCAACAAGGAGATTCCTATTATCGTGTCGGCCGTTCTGTCGCGTATCGAGGGACGTGTGGCAAGTGGAGCTACTATTGCAAAGTTCTTGGAGGATTTGCCGATGGATGATATTGCAGCCATAGGCTTTAACTGTACAAATGGTGTGAAGCCCATGGAGAGTGCCGTAAAGATTTTGTCGGCCGCCTGCACAAAACCTATCATTGCCTATCCTGCTGCGGGACAGCCTGCTACGGCGGCAAATCATTTTTCTAAGGAGTTGGAGCAGATGTGTCGTGCCGGCTTGTTGAATATTGTCGGAGGATGCTGCGGCACTACGCCCGAATATACGTCTTACATAGCAAAGATGGCCTCACGCTGGCGTCCGCATAAGTTTGAAAAGAGAAGCTAAAACGCAAAGTTATGAATACTGTGGATTTTCGTAAATATCTGCATAGCCATCCCGAACTATCGTTCGAGGAGTATGGAACGGCAGCCTTTATCTCGGAGCAGCTCTCGCTGTTGGGTATCGAACATTGCCCGATTGCTAAGACGGGAGTGTTGGCACGTATCGAGGGAAAGCGTGGCAATAGAAGTCGTTGCGTGGTGTTGCGTGCCGATATAGATGCACTGCCTATCAACGAGATGACAGGCGTGGAGTGGGCCTCGCAGAACAAAAATGTAATGCATGGCTGCGGTCATGACTGCCATGCTGCGGTATTGTATGGCGTGCTGAAACGCTTGCAGGCAGAGCGCGATTTCGAGGGCACTCTGCTGGCAATCTTCCAGCCTGCTGGCGAGAGTAACCCGTCAGGTGCAAAACTTGTGCTGGAGGAGAATCCATTCAAGGATTATAAAGTTGCGGCAGTTATTTCCGAGCATGTCGATGCAGATTTGGAAGTGGGAGATATTGGTTTCTGCCCAGGGAAATTCATGACTTCGATAGATGAGTTGCACTTTACGGTTAAGGGCGTAGGGGGCAATGCCGCAATGCGTAGCCGCATAAAGGACCCCGTGGTGGCAATATCGGATTTGATTATGCGCCTTAACACGTTTAACAGCGATGTCTGCTCGATGTCGGTGGGTAAGGTTGTTGCCGACGGTGATACGGGAGTTGTTCCCGACTCGGCATATTGTGCTGGTGCGATGCAAACCTTCGATGAGAAGTTGCGTTCGCGAGTCAAGGATATGATTGTACATGCAGCCGAGGAGATAGAGTATAAATACGATGTAGAGATAGACGTGGATATCCGTCAGGGCTATCCCTGCGTGGAGAATGATACGCAGCTAACCTATGAGGCTATGCTCTTGGCCGATAGCCACGGCTTTGTGGTGAAGGATCTTGAGCCTCGCGCTACGGCTGAGGATTTTGGCTATTACACACAGCTATACCCGTCGTTGTTTTACTGTCTGGGTGTAGGATATGATTCGGGCCGTTGGCATACGGCATCGTTCCTGCCCGATGAACGAGCACTGGCTGTGGGTGAGGAGTTTATGTATCAACTTGCACTAAATATTTTGAATAAATGAGAGAGTCAAAGAGAAAGGGACAGCGCCGAACGAGTGCTGCATCACCGCGCGTAGATTCAAAGCAGATGCGTGCGGCATTTATAATAAATATGTTTCGCGAGTTTCCCGATCGCGAGTTTTCGCTTAAGCAGTTGACTGCCGCATCGGGTGGAAATTCTAAGGAGGCACGTTATGTTGTGCGCGATTTGATTGATGCGCTCGTTGAGCAGGGCGTGGTGGATCGTCATGGCCGCGACAAATTTCAGCTTTCAACATCGCAGTTGCCCCATTATGAGGGTGTTGTCGATATGGTGGCATCGGGTGCAGCGTATGTGCGAGTGGAGGAGCTGGAGAGCGATATATATATCAACCAGCGTAATGTGAATTACGCTTTGGAGGGTGATTGCGTGGAGGTTGTCCTGCAACGTCAGGCGCAGCGTTCGGGTGATAATCCCGAAGGAGCCATCACCAAGGTGCTGGAGCGTAGCAATAAACAATATGTCGGTGTGGCGGAGGTTAGCCGTGCCGCCATCTTTGTACGACCTGATGCGAGAAAACTGCCGATGGATGTGTTCTTTGCCCGCAAGGATTACCCGCAGGTGAAGGATGGTGATAAGGTGGTGTTCCGTATTTCGGACTGGCATGAGGGTATGCGCTCCCCGCGAGGTGTGATTTGCGATGTCTTAGGTCCTGTGGGCGATAACGACACCGAGATGCATGCCATTCTTGCCGAGTATGATTTGCCCTACCGTTTTGATGATGAGGTTGAGGGTGCTGCACAAGCTATCAGTGGCGAGATTAAGGAGAGTGATTATGCCGAGCGTCGTGATTTTCGAGATATTACCACGTTTACCATCGACCCTGCCGATGCCAAGGATTTTGATGATGCACTCTCTATTCGCAAGATAGAGGATGGCGTGTGGGAGGTTGGTGTTCATATTGCCGATGTCACGCATTACATCCGTCCTGACGATGTGCTGGATTGTGAGGCACAGGAACGAGGTACTTCCGTATATCTTGTTGACCGTACGGTGCCTATGTTGCCTGAACGGTTGTGTAATGAGCTGTGTTCACTCCGACCTAATGAGGAAAAATTGTGTTTCTCGGCTGTGTTCAAACTAAACGAGAATGCTGAGGTGCTGGACGAGTGGTTTGGCCGCACGGTGATATATTCTGACCGCCGTTTTACCTATGCCGAGGCGCAGGCTCGCATCGAAACGGGCGTTGGTGACTATGCTGAGGAGATTGGCTTGCTGAACCGTTTGGCGCAGATTATGCGTCAGCGCCGTTTCAAGAATGGTGCTATCAGCTTCGAGCGTGCAGAGTTCAAGTTTATACTTGATGAGAAGGGCAAGCCGTTGGGCGTATATACCAAGGAGGCGAAGGAGTCGAATCAACTTATCGAGGAGTTCATGCTTTTGGCCAATCAGAAGGTGGCGGAGTATTGCACATACCGCATGGTAAATGGCAAGAAGGTGGCGCGCACGATGATTTACCGTGTTCACGACGAGCCTAACGAGGAGAAACTGACCCGCTTCCGCGATTTTGTACTGCGCTTCGGTTATCAGTTCCGTGCATCGAAGGGTCGTGCTGTGGCGAAGGCGATAAATAAATTGGTGAGCGATATTAAGGGGCGTGCCGAGGAGAATGCCATATCGTCTTTGGCCGTTAGAAGTATGTCGAAGGCGCTTTATACCACCGACAATATTGGCCACTACGGTTTGGCTTTCAAATACTACACTCATTTTACATCTCCCATTCGTCGCTATCCCGATATGATGGTACACCGCTTGCTGGCTCGCTACTTGGCTGAGGGCAAGTCGGCCGACAAGACCAAACTTGAGGCACAATGTGTACACGCCACCGAGCGAGAGATTATCGCCTCGGAGGCCGAGCGCGCTTCAATTAAGTACAAGATGGTGGAGTTCATGCAGGATAAGATTGGCCAGATGTTTAAGGGCCACGTGTCGGGCATGAGCGAGTGGGGTATCTATGTCGAGTTGAATGACACCCATATCGAGGGTATGGCCTTCCTGCGCGATATTGAGGGCGATTACTACACCTATGATGAGGCTCGCTTTGAGGTGGTTGGTCGTGCTACGGGACGTCGTATTGCCTTTGGCGATGAGGTGTGGATTCGCGTGAAGGGTGTCGATATGCGCCGTCGTACCATCGACTTTGAACTTATCGTAGGTAATAAGCAGCGATAATGAGAGGCGAGGAGATTTTTGTAAAGGCCCGTGATAGGGCGACGCTGACTCGCGAGGAGGCCTATTGGCTCTGGGACGAGGCTCCGCTGGAGCGTTTGGCCGCTGTGGCCGATGAGGTACGTCGTGCCGTTGTGCCCGACCCTAAGGTGGTTACTTGGCAGATAGACCGTAATGTGAATATTACAAATGTCTGTATTTCAGGCTGTAAATTCTGTAACTTCCACTGCAAGCCACACCAGGCAGAGAAGGAGTTTATAACCACCATTGACGAGTACAAAGAGAAGATAGATAGTATGCTCACACTGGGTGGTGACCAGCTTTTGTTGCAGGGTGGTCTGCATCCGCGTTTAGAAGTGGAGTTTTATGAGGAGCTATTTTCAACCCTGAAGAGCCTCTATCCGCAGGTGCGTCTGCACGCTTTGGGTGCGCCTGAGGTGTCGCATATAGCTAAGGTGAGCGGAATATCTACCCGTCAGGCATTAGAGCGTCTGGTCGCGGCAGGTTTGGATTCATTGCCAGGTGCTGGAGCCGAGATTTTGTGTGACGATGTGCGTAAGGCTATCTCGCCCGCAAAGCCGAGTGTGCAGGAGTGGTTGGATGTAATGCACGAGGCGCATGAGATGAATCTACCTACCTCGGCAACGATGATGTATGGCCATGTGGAGACGCCACACCAAAGAGTTGACCATCTTTTGAAGATACGCGATTTGCAGGCACGTTGCCCTGAGGGTAACTGGGGATTCATTGCATTTATTCCGTGGATTTTCCGTTCGGCAGGGACTCGTCTGGAGCGCGAGGGCGTGCGTTCGCACTTCTCTCCGTTGGAGTATGTGCGTGTTATTGCCGTGAGCCGATTGGTGCTGAATAATATCCGAAATATCCAAGCATCATGGCTTACCGTGGGCAAGGATACGGCTCAGTTGGCCCTGCATAGCGGCGCAAACGACATGGGCTCAATAATGATTGAGGAGAATGTGGTGTCGAGTGCCGGTGCGCATAACCAGTTTGATGCCGAGGGTATCCAACGAGCTATCCGTGAGGCGGGTTTTGAGCCTCGACTGAGAGATCAATTATACCGTCCCAGAGAGTATCGTGTGGCAAAGAAAGAATAAATTTGTGTATAATTCGTGTTAATTAATTAAAATTAATTACCTTTGCACTCCGAAATCGGACTTTATTGAAAGAAAATCGAATAAAATATAACGAAGAAACTATGAAAATTACAAGAGAACAGCGTGAAGTAGGCACCTCGGTTTTGAAGGTTGTCGTAGGCGAAGCAGATTATGGCGAGGCAGTAGACAAGGCATTGCGTGAGTATAAGCGCAAGGTGAATATCCCTGGTTTCCGTCCCGGTATGGTTCCCATGGGTGTGGTTCGCAAGATGTACGGTAAGGGTATCGTTGCCGAGCAGGCTTACAAGCTGGCTTCTAACTCGGTATTCGAGTACTTGCAGAAGGAGAATATCGACTACGTAGGCGATGTAATCCCCTCAGAGGAGCAGGGCGACTTCGACTTCGAGAACAACACCGAGCATGAGTTCATGTTCGAGATTGGTGAGGCTCCCAAGATTGAGGTAGAGCTCACTAAGGAGGATAAGCTCACATACAACAAGATCAAGATCGACAAGCAGATGCACGAGGCATACAAGGATAACTACTTGCGTCGTTTCGGCCGCTTGGTAGATGTTGAGGAGGTGAAGAAGGACGAGGCTTTGAATGTAACTCTCGACAACGGCGATATGCGTATCGAGGAGGCTTACGTTGGTCTTATCTCTATGTCTGACGAGGAGCGCGCTCCTTTCATCGGCAAGAAGGTTGGCGATAAGATGGATGTTAACGTAAACGAGCTTTACAAGTCTGCATCACAGCGTGCCGCTATCCTTCAGGTTAAGGAGGACGAGTTGGAGGGTATCAATCCCCAGTTCTCTTTGGAGATTACTCAGATTCGCCAGTTCGCTAACCCCGAGCTTAACGAGGAGTTCTTCAAGATGGCCTTCGCTGATGGCAAGGTAACATCTGAGGAGGAGTTGGATAAGTATCTCGATGCAGAGATTGAGACTGAGATGGCTCGCGAGGCCGACTACTTGTTCACTATCCGTGTTCGCAACTTCTTGATGGAGAAGGCTGGCTTGCAGATGCCTGAGGCATTCTTGAAGCGTTGGTTGTACACTATCAACGAGGGCAAGTTCACAATGGAGGAGATCGAGAAGGATTTCGACGGCTTCGTGAAGATGTTCACTTGGAACTACATCCAGAAGCACTTCATCCAGACTTACGAGCTCACCGTATCTCAGGAGGAGGTTGAGGCAGAGGCTAAGGAGTTCGCTAAGGCTCAGTTCGCACAGTACGGTATGCCTTCAGCACCTGAGGAGATGATTGCAAACTTCTCTAAGCAGATTCTCGAGAACAAGGAGCAGGCTCAGAAGATTTACGAGAAGCTCTACGAGTTGAAGGTTGTAGAGTACGTTAAGTCGAAGATCAAGGTTAGCAACAAGTCTGTATCTTCAGAGGAGTTCGCTAAGTTGGCACAGGAGATCTAATAACGACTGTTTGGTCCGCCCTTATATATAATAAGGTGCAATTGTCGGACTTATGAAAAATATTTCTGAACCTTCCACCCGGAAAATCGCTTCGTCCTACTGAACCGGCAAACAAAGTATCACCTG
>CAYLRH010000056.1:0-7535 GCA_964385905.1 uncultured Alistipes sp. | reverse complement strand
TCGTTATATGCTCAACGGTGGCCGAAGACCGCTATGTAAGCGTTGATTTGGGTATTGCGGCGCAGAGCATGTTGTTGCAGGCGGTGGAGATTGGTCTGAATGGAATATGTATCGGCGCATTCGATAGAATGGCCGTGAAGCAGACTCTCGCGCTCGATTTAGAGCCGTTGCTGGTGCTGGCCATCGGCAGGGGTGCGGATAACATTCGTTTGGTGGATATTGATGCCGATCATAGCCACTCTTATTACCGCCAAGACGGCGTACATTACGTTCCCAAACTACGATTGGAGGATTTGATTATCATAGATAAAAAATAGGCGGGAATCTCACGATTGCCGCCTACCCTCGGAGCATTAGAAGCTCCATAAACTACTAACCCAAACTTAAATAAATGAAGAAACCTCGCTGCGGCAGTGCTTATGTGCCGCAGTTATTGATATACATACAAACGTTGTGCCAACCTTTATGGTATGTGCGTAATGTGGCCACGATTGGTATTTATCGCTCTAAAACAACGTCGAAAATATCGTGGCGGTCGAACGACTGCCAATACTCGATTGCCAAATGGCGGATATAGGACCAATATTTTGGCGAGTGAGTGCCATACTGCTCAACGCCGTATCGTACGTCGCTGGCAATCTGCTCGGCATAGCTATCCTTCAGCGTCATTTCCAGGGTTCGGCCCTCGGCAATAAATATTGCTTTGGGGCACGTCGTAGAGTCATGCGAGAGAGTAATCAATCCATGCCCTATGGTCGAGCCTGTGCTGACCTGCAGCCCATCGTTCATGCAGCTTAGAGGAGGTTGACTCCCTGCAAAAGATATGATTTCTATATGTGGAGCGTTGAGAATCTCGCGGGCGCGAATACCCATCTTAACGCCTATGGTGGAGTATATGCCCAGATGACCATGTAACTCGCCTGTAAGTACGGCCGCACGCCACTCCTCATGGCCGTAACGCGATATGACGTATTCGATGATAGGGGCAACATCGGCCGAGTAGAGGTCAATGTTGGTCGGGAATGGTTTTAGAATGTGTTCGTGTATCATTGCTTGCACCTTTTCGCGTGCGAGTACAAGAATTGTGCAAAACAAAAACGGGCAGCCAAACATTGTGTTTAACTGCCCATTTGGAATATGTTTACTGCTAAAATATCTCCTCGCCGAAGAGTGTTGCCGAAGAGCAGCCGGTGATGCGGCATCGAACATAGTCGCCAACCTTGTGGTCGCCCCTGTCGAACACGACAACCTTATTCTGCGATGTGCGACCGAAGAGTTGGTCCTCGCGTCGCTTTGAAGTACCCTCAACAAGCACCTCGAACTCCTTGCCTACATCGCGCTTGTTGCTCTGCTCCGAAAGGCGGTTTTGCAGATTGATAATCTCCGTCAGGCGGGCGGTCTTGACATCTTCGGGAATATCATCACCTAAATTACGCTGTGCAAACGTTCCTGGACGCTCCGAGTACTTGAACATAAAGGCAAACTCATATCCAACCTCCTCCATAAGCGAGAGCGTCTGCTTGTGGTCCTCCTCCGCCTCTCCTGTAAATCCTGCGATAAGGTCGGTGGTGATGGCGCAGTCGGGCATATAGCGACGAATGGCAGCCACGCGGTCGAGGTACCACTCACGGGTATATTTTCTATTCATACGCTCCAACATGATTGTAGAACCCGATTGTGCAGGCAGGTGAATAGCTCGGCAGATATTGGGCATTGAGGCCATAACCTCCAACAGGCTATCGCTCATATCCTTTGGATGCGACGTGGCAAAACGCACACGCAGCAAAGGTGAAATCTCAGCCACAGCCTTCAGCAGTGCGGGAAAATCGACATCGCCCGTACGATATGAGTTTACATTCTGTCCCAACAGCGTCACCTCGCGATAACCATTCTTGAACAGAGAGCGTGCCTCGGCGATGATTGTCGCAGCATCGCGGCTACGCTCGCGGCCACGTGTGTAGGGCACTACGCAATATGAACAGAAGTTATTGCAACCGCGCATGATTGCGATGTATGCGCTCACGCCATTCTTATCCAGACGCACGGGGGCTATTTCTGCGTAGGTCTCCTCCTGCGAGAGTAGAGTATTCACACCCTTAACTCCTGCCTCGGCCTCGCGTACAAGGCGTGGCAGGTCGCGATATGCATCAGGACCTGCAACAATATCAACAGCCAGCTCGCCTACGGTAAGTTGCTCCTTCAGGCGCTCGGCCATACAGCCGATAATGCCAATCAACAGCGTTGGCTTACGTTTGCGCAGACGTTTCATCTCGGTCAAACGTCCCCAGATACTCTGCTCGGCATTATCGCGAATCGAGCAGGTGTTTATCAATATCACATCGGCCTCCTCAATCTTCTCGGTATAGATGTAATCCTCCTGTTGCATGATGGATACGACAATCTCGGTGTCGCCGACATTCATCTGGCATCCGTAGGTCTCTACAAACAATTTGCGGCCATCGCCCTCTATGGGGCGTAAATTATTTACGTTAATCATACTCTTTAGTCGTTAAGCATTGCATCTTTATCGGGCAGCGGCTTGAAACCCTCGCCGAATGTGTCGTAGGCATCGGTGACAACGAGGAATAGAGTGGGGTCAATCTCTCGTATCTTACGCTGCACTTGAGCCACCTCGCGACGGCTTACCACGAGGAATATCATCTCCTTATCGTCGTTGCTGTACATGCCCGAAGATTTGATATATGTTCCTCCGCGCTCCATGTCGTTAATAATATACTGACGCAGGGGCTCGGAGTGTGTATTACCGATAATAAATAACAACTTATCGTACGATGCTCCATCAATCACGTAGTCAATCACGCGTGACGAAACGAAGATACAGATAAGCGAGTAGAGCGATAGCAACCAGCCCTCAGCCTGACCATCCTCCGTACCGATTCCAAAGCCGATAACCACCAAGCCGGCCAGCACCACGCATGAGTCGGCGATAAGCACTCCGCGAGAGAAGGGAACGTGCAGGTAGCGGTTGAGAATCATGGCTATAATATCTGTTCCGCCTGTGGTGGCGTTACTGCGTACCACAAGTCCCAAACCTGCTCCGATAATTGTACCACCCAGAATACACGACAGCATAAGGTGGTTCGACAAATCAACAGCTCCGCCCATAAGCTGCGAGGGGTCAAGAGCCTGCAAGGCCTCCTGATTGGGATATACCATAGCCGAGAGGATATTCATCAAACCGGGTGTGATAGCTGCGGCAAATAGAGTACGTCCACCAAACTGCTTGCCAAAGAGAATGATGGCAATCGTGAGCAGCGGAATGTCGAACATATATCCGAATGTACCTACCTGAATCGAGGGGAATATGTTGTGCAGTACGATACCCAAACCATATACACCGCCCGGAACAATGTTGTAGGGGTTGATAAAGAATACAAAACCTATTGCGCACATAATACAGCCGATGACGATAGTTGTCATCTCGCGCCACCACTGAATGTCGGTGAGGTATTGCTTAAATTGTAAACCTGATTTCTGGCTCATAACTTAAATTTAAGTTTGTTTACGTTTTGTGCCCAAAGGTAGTAATATTTTGTGAAAAAATAGTATCCTGCATTTGCTTTGGGGTATAATTTTTTTGCCGATATGATTGGCTAATTTTACTTTGGAGTTTGCCTTCTTGGTTGAAATCTTAACCTCTGTCTGAAAATAGCATCTTCTATGGTCATAATAGGTTGCGGTTTGTTTTGCATTGCATCAAATAGGTGCTTTTCTGCCACAAAATAGGCATTTTTGTCACCTTTAATGCGCATTTGTAACGTGTAAAGTCGCTTAACCACATATTTTTTGTTAATCAAAAAAAATAACGGACTTTTGTGGTCGGAAATGGGAATTGTTGTGCCGTAAATGCCCTATTTTTCGATGTATTTTTGGTATTACGCCAGAAAAAATGTATATTTGTGGGAAAATGTACATTAACTAACGTGGCATTTTAGGCGAAAAATCGTTGTTTTTCGACCGATGTGTCGTGTTTACAACTTTTATTTGATTATGGCTTCTTGGGGATTTATTACATATTATTGTGTCTTTTCGATGCTGATTTTGGCGTATATACTTGGCTCTATACCGAGTGCCGTATGGATTGGAAAGAAATATTATGGTATTGATATTCGCGAACATGGTAGCAAAAATGCTGGCACGACAAATATGCTACGTGTGCTGGGCAAGCGTGCTGCAATTCCTGTGTTTGTGCTGGATTTCTTCAAGGGTTTTGCCGCGGTATCGTTGTTCAGTATCATGCGATATGATCCCGATATCTCGTCAGCATGGCTTATCAACCTTAAGATTTTGGGTGTATTTGCAGCCGTATTGGGCCACATATTCCCCATCTTCGCCGACTTCAAGGGCGGTAAAGGTGTAGCTACGTTGGTGGGTGCCGTGACGGGTATCTATCCGCAGATTATCCTGCTCTGCTTTGCCGTTTGGGCTCTGGTGTTTATGGTGTCACACTACGTGTCGTTGGCATCAATGACAGCAGGCTGCTGCTTCCCGATGTTTGTGATAATATACTCATCGAGCGAGTGGTCGCGTAATAACGATGTTTCGTTCACCTTTATTCTGTTCTCCATTGCGGTTGCGGGATTGTTGATATGGTCGCATCGCAAGAATATCGAACGCCTGAAGGCTGGAACGGAATCGAAGATATATATTTGGGGAAAGCCTAAAGATACACCTAAGGATTCCTGATAGTGAAAAACCAAAAAATTCTATATGCTACAAGAGAATTTAATTAAAATGTATGAGGCGAGTTTCCGTGAAAATCACGCCTTACCAGTTCTAACTGATTATTTCAGCAAGCAGACGCTGACATATTTCGAGATGGCCGAGCAGATGGCTCGTCTGCACATCCTGTTTGAGAAGACAGGTATCAAGCCTGGCGAGAAGATTGCTCTTATCGGTCGCAATAACATCAATTGGTGTGTAACCTACATTGCGACAATCACCTATGGTGCAGTAATTGTACCTATTCTTCAAGATTTCAACCCTGCCGATGTTGAGAATATCGTAACTCACTCGGAGAGCCGCATCCTCTTTGCGGGCAATAGCTATTGGCCCACATTGGACGTTGATCGTATGCCTTTGTTGGAGGCTGCAATTACGCTCGACAAGTATGAGGTGGCGTATGAGAAGGAGGGTTCAACAGTTGTTACCGACGTGGTAGCAGGATTGGATGCCTCGTTCGCTGAGAAGTACCCCGCAGGTTTCAAGACCGAGGATATCAAGTTCAACGAGGTACCCAATGAGGAGATGATTCTTCTTAACTACACCTCAGGTACTACGGGCTCATCGAAGGGTGTTATGTTGTCGGTGAATAACCTTACGGGTAACATGGTTTTTGCCCGTGATATGATTAACCCTGTAACCGGAAAGGTATATTTCTACGCGGGTGGTCGTTCACTCTCATTCCTGCCTTTGGCTCACGCCTATGGTTGTGCATTCGATTTCCTGGCTCAGTTGGTAGTGGGTGGTCATGTGACTCTGTTGGGCCGTATGCCGTCGCCCTCAATCCTTGTCGAGGCTATGAAGACCGTGAAGCCTACGGTTATTTGTAGCGTACCCTTGGTGCTTGAGAAGGTATATCGTAAGATGATTATGCCTATGCTTGAGACGGGCCCGATGAGCATTGCCATGAAGATACCCTTCGTAAATACAGCCCTCTATTCGATTATCTGCTCTAAGTTGATGGCTTCGTTTGGTGGCGAGACACAGATCTTTATCGTGGGTGGCGCTCCGATGAATCAGGAGACAGAGTCGTTCCTGCGTAAGATTAACTTCCCGCTTACAATCGGTTATGGTATGACCGAGTGTGCCCCTCTTATCAGCTTCGCGCACCCCTGCGAGTTTAAGGCTGGCTCATGCGGTAAGTATCTGCCCGGTTTGATGGAGGCAAAGATTGACTCTAAGGATCCGCAGAACATTCCCGGTGAGATTCTTGTTCACGGTGAGAACGTGATGATGGGCTATTACAAGAACGAGGAGGCTACAAAGGCTGTACTCGACGATGACGGCTGGTTGCATACGGGAGATATGGGTATTATGGATCCCGATGGTACAATCTACATCAAGGGCCGTTGCAAGACCATGATTCTTACTGGCACAGGTCAGAATATCTATCCTGAGGAGATTGAGGATAAGCTCAACAACCTGCCTTTGGTGCTTGAGTCGCTTATCATCGAGAGTAAGGGTGTGTTGAAGGCTCTTATTGTTCCCGATTATGACACAGCCGCTCAGGAGAATATCGGCAAGGAGGAGTTACATAAGATGATGGAGGAGAATATCAAGACTCTGAATACTATGGTGGCATCGTATGAGCGTGTTGTCGGCATGGAGATTCGTGATACCGAGTTTGAGAAGACTCCCAAGCGTTCTATCAAGCGTTTCCTCTATCAGGATAAGTAAACTATCCAACAGACCAAATGCAGTAGGCCTGGAATATCAATAAAAAGAGGGTGTCAACTTATGTTGGACACCCTCTTTTTTTGCGTTGTTTTCTAATACTCGTACACCTTTGCAGTGGCTCGTTTTACCGTAGCACCCTGCTTTGCGGTAATCTTTACACTCGGAGTCTTGCCGAAAAGACGACCTCCGATAATATCCTTACCCATAGCTTCTCGTTTGAGGGTGTATTTGCGGTTGCCGTTTATTGTAATATCAACCTCGCCCTCAAACTCTACGTCGAGAGTCAATGCCGCACACTCTATCTCGTCACGATGACTCCACTCCCATGTTGCATTCTGCGAGATGGCCTTCAGCTTTCCTTTCCCTTTGCCGATAGGCTTGTGGTCGGGCATTATGGAGAAATCAGTCAACTGATAGCTTATGCCGTTACGCTGTGCTATGGCCTCGTGCGGTGCGGGGAAGATAGATGCTTGTACGATGTATCCGCGCTCGGTGAGAGCCTTGCAGAATTCGGGTGTATAGAGGGCATATTTCATTGTCGAGATACCGCAACGGCCACCAATCTGCTCCAGACGAGCAATATTCTCCTCGGCAGAGCCATCGTTGATGGCCAACAAGATGATGCAGTTTGAGAACTTGCGTACCTGCTGCATGTGCTCCACACCACTCGTAAAGCATATCCACTCGTCACCAAACATCTTCTGCGCAATGTGGTATGACTCCATCAGGGCGCTATGCAGCATCGGCATTATACCATGCTTCTTACACTCGGTCAGTAGCTCTTCGAGGGTAGGGATGGGTGTACGCCACGCGGGATTCTCCGATTCGAGAACATAGTCACGGCGCAACTCCTCAAAAGTAAGTTCGTCCAAACGTATGGGCTTCTCGATTTTCGAGTAGTCGGCAGCGCGACGCATCGTGCGGTTTATTGTCGCGTCGTGAAGTATTACCATACGCTTATCCTTCGTATAGTGTACGTCACACTCAATGCCCGTATATCCCATTCTCTTGGCCATCGCCACGGCCGGCAGACTATTTTCGGGTACGATAAACTCCTTTGCATCGTTCTTGCTCCAGCAGCCTCGGTGGGCAAACATTGTCGGGTGATTCTTCTG
>CAYLRH010000055.1:0-7536 GCA_964385905.1 uncultured Alistipes sp. | reverse complement strand
CACGCAGGTCCTCGTCGCGGAAGCAGCGTACAATCTGGAAGTAGCGGTCGTAACCAGCAACCATCAGGAGCTGCTTCAAGGTCTGAGGTGACTGAGGCAGAGCGTAGAACTGATTGGGGTTCATACGGCTCGGCACAACAAAGTCACGCGCACCCTCAGGTGTAGAGCCTACCAAATAGGGTGTCTCAATCTCAAGGAATCCCTCCTTGTCAAGGAATGTACGAATGGCGTGAGCCATGCGGTGACGCAACTCCATATTGCGCTGCAAGGGGGGGCGACGAAGGTCCAGGTAGCGATACTTCATACGGAGGTCATCGCCACCATCCGAGTTCTCCTCAATGGTGAATGGAGGCGTCTGTGCCTCGTTCAAAATCTTCAATGAGTCGATAGCCACCTCAATATCGCCCGTAGGCATCTTGGGATTCTTCGACGAACGCTCGATTACGCGGCCCGTAGCCTGCAATACAAACTCACGGCCCAACTTTGCAGCTACCTCACGAGTCTGCTCGGGCGAGTTCTCCTCGACAACAATCTGGGTGATGCCGTAGCGGTCGCGCAGGTCGATAAAGGTCATTGCACCCAAATTACGCACCTTCTGTACCCAACCGGCAAGTGTTACGCTCTGACCTACATGGTCGATTCGCAGCTCACCACATGTATGACTTCTATACATAGTTTATCGTGTTTTTATGATTATTTACGTATTAACATGCAAATATACGAAAAAATGGATATTTTCTACCATGTTTGTTTTTTAGTGATGATTTTATTAATTTCGCAATCATTTTATGGATGAAGAGGTAAAAAATAACTTAGAATTCGACAAAAAGTTCATGTCGATGGCAATAGATGAGGCCCGAAAAGCGTTAAAAGAGCAGGAGGTCCCCATTGGAGCTGTCGTGGTTTGTGGCGAACGTGTCATTGGGCGTGGGCATAATTTGGTTGAAACGTTATGTGATGCTACGGCACATGCCGAGATGCAGAGTATTACGGCTGCTGCTTCGACACTTGGAGGTAAGTACCTGAAAGGATGTACGTTATATGTTACTGTTGAGCCTTGCATCATGTGTGCTGGAGCTTTGGCGTGGAGCCAAATCGATAGGGTAGTATATGGCGCTGACGATCCCAAACGTGGCTATACAACCGTCTCAGGACGTATCTTCCACCCCAAAACCGTTGTCGAGCGTGGCGTGATGAGAGAGGAGTGCGAGGCGCTGATGAAGGAGTTTTTTAAGACTCTCAGATAGCGACGATGCGTGATTTGTGGCTGTTGCGGAGTTGATTAGAAGCCGAAATTTTGCTGTAAAGAAAAAAAACTATAACTTTGTAAGTTGTAAGTAGTAATTTCTATATCGAAAAAATATTTAACAAATAAAAAACCTAATTAAAACACATTACATTATGAGAAAATTTGTTTTGTTGGTGGTTGCACTTATGGGCTTTAGCGTTGCTTTCGCGCAGACCGATGTACTCGCAGTTGCTCAGGAGGCTAACGACGCTCTGGGTGCTAAGAACTATGCAAAGGCTACTGAGTTGTTGGAGAAGGTTATCGCCGAGGGCGCTGAGTCTGAGGATGAGGCTGTTCTCGAGCAGGTAAACAGCGCAAAGAAGAACCTTCCTATCGCTTATTTCCGCGTAGGTGGTGCTGCAGCAGCTGCTGCTCAGAAGGCTGCTACTGCTGAGGCTAAGGATGCCAAGTATGCAGAGGCTATCAAGATGTTGAACACTGCTTTGGAGAAGGCTACAACTTACAAGAACACAGCTGTTAAGAACAACGCTGGTCGTATGTTGGGCTTGGTTTACCAGTCACAGGGTGGTGAGTACTTCAACGGTGGTAACTACGAGAAGGCTGCTGAGATTTTCGCTAAGGGTTACGCTGCTGACAAGAAGAACACCGCTATGGCTTTGAACTTGGCTGAGAGCTACTTCAAGATGGATAAGTACGCTGAGGGCGTAAAGGTTTGCTCTGAGATTGCTGCTTTGCCCGCAGGTCAGAAGTATGACGCAGCTATCGCTGATGCAAAGGCTAAGGTTGCACAGTACACAAACAATAAGATTGCTCAGTTGCAGCAGGCTAACGACCTCGATGGTATCATCGCTATGGCTGAGTCTATCGCTGACGAGGCTTTGAAGCAGAAGGTATTGGTGCAGGCTTACTTCTTGAAGAAGGATTACGACAAGGTTATCGAGTTGGGTGAGGCTGCTGCCGCTGCTCAGGTAGATGAGGCTGACAAGAGCGCAGTATATTTCAACCTCGGTTCTGCTTACAACGCAAAGGAGAACAAGCCTAAGGCTATCGAGACTTTGAAGAAGGTTACAGCTGAGCCTTATGCAACTCCCGCAAAGGCTGCGTTGGCAGAGCTTTCAAAGTAATTCCCGTAAGGAGAATTTAGGGTTGGTTTGAGCCCGCAAAATTTAAGTCCGACACCTCAGCGGTGTCGGACTTTTTTGTGTTATACAACCTCTGAAAAAATAGGGTTGCTCAACAAATCTCGTTGGCAACCCTTGTAATATTATTAGAAGTCCTTACCCTCAAATACGGCACCCTTCGATACGGCACCCGTATGCTCTTTGAGCTTCGAGTTGAAGACATAGCTTACCGACAGTACAATGTTCGGGTAGCGAGGTCGTACGTGGGTGGTAGAGTTCAGCGTGGGCGATATTCGGTAGTTGTTGTATCGCGCTGTGCGGAATACATCGTGTGCCACTATTGAGGCAGAAATCTTATTCTTGAACAGTTGCTGGCGGAATGCGAGGTCGAAGTAATAGTACGCATCCTCGCGTCCCTGCGTCAAGACCGTAGGTCCCACGATATTGGCATCGAATTGCAGGCGCGATGTACGTCCTAATGTGAAGTTGTTTATCATCGAGGCGGTATATCCCGTATTCTTCGAGTCGGTGCAACCCTCGTAGTCGGCATCGAACTTATAGTCAAATACGCTACCGTTAATGTTCATGCTCCACCAGCGTGCCGCCTTTATCTGTGCGCTCAACTCCACGCCCCACGTGCGGTCACGACCGGCATTGATGAGTGAGTCGAGCGTAACACCCGGCTCATAGGCTACACGTACACGCTCGCGCACGCCGTCACGATGGCGATAGTAACCCGTTACAGAGATTGTATTCTCCTCGGCAATGACCTTGCGGTAGCCCACCTCGGCAGAGTGGATATACTCGGGCTTGATGTCGGGGTTACCCGTCTTCTTGGTGTAGTAATCCTCGTATGTAATGTATGGCTCCAATTGCCAGATGCCTGGGCGGTTGGTGCGATATGAGTATCCTGCCGAGATGAAGTTCTTGCCCGGAGCCTCATACGACAGATGTGCCGATGGGAATAGCTCCGTACGCTTTATGTAGCGGCTCATACCCTCAATCTCAATATCCATCTGGTCGATTGTGTGGTCGGCACGCACACCTGCTTCAATAGATAAAGGACCGAACTTGTCGTTCAGCATAAGGTATGCCGAGTGAATCTGGCGGCGGTAGAAGAATGGGGCATATAGGTCGTCCTGCCAGATGAAGTCGTGCTGGCCGCGGTCCCAATACTTTATATTATAGTCACCGTGCTCGCTGTATGATGTGTATTGATAACCTACCTCGGCCTTGCCACCCTCGCGGTAGTTGAGCTGGTAGCTCATCGTGCCGTCGAAGTCCCAGTGGTGCTCACTCTCGTATCCGCGTGTACCCTCGTAGCGTTCGCCCGACATGTCGAACATATTACTCTCGGTGTACTCCAACGCATACCAATCGTAACGCAAGCGTCCCGTAATGGCAAACTTATCGCCACGCTCGTTGATTTTCCACACGTAATCGGTAGCAATTTGTGCCAACTGCTTCTCGTTTGAGTAGCGGTCGTGGCTGTCGTATAGGTTGTCGTTCAGCACCTCACTGCCCTGCATGCGATGCTCGTCGTAACGCATATCTCCACCACGTGCATTTTTTGTCATGCCGGCCTGCAGCTCCACCAACAGCGAGTGGCCATCCTTGCCTAACTCCCAGCCTACGCGACCTATGTATGAGGCGTTGTTGCTCATACGCACGCCATCGGCCTTGGATGTTGTTACGAAGTCGTCAACGATGGTTGTCTTGGTCTGGTCGAAATCACTCTTACCTCGTTTCTCCGAGCCTGCAGCACCCACATACCAACGGCTAGCACCCTTCTTGTAGCTTAGCAACACATCCGTATTCCACGCTCCGATGGTACTTCCCGACACATTCACCGCACCACTCACGCCTTGCTGGTCGTGGCGTTTGGTGATGATGTTGATGATACCTACATCACCATCGGTCTTGTAGCGTGCCGAGGGGGTGGTTATAATCTCAATATCTTCGATGTTGGCGGCAGGAATCTGATCCAAAGCCTGTGCGCCCTCCAAAGCACTCTGCTTACCATCGACATATACAAGAAATCCCGAACTGCCACGGAACGATACGCCACCCTCAGCATCCACACGAATCGAGGGGGTGAGCTTCAATACATCAACGGCCGTGCCGCCCGAAGCAGCCAACGACGATGATCCGCTGATGCGCTGACGGTCGAGCTTATAGACAATCTTGCTCCTTTCGCCCGTAACGACCACCTCCTCAAGACCCGTTTCAGTCATCGAGAGAGATACCGTACCCACGTCGTGACTTTTACCCGCCCCGAAGGTTATGGGCTCGCTCACATAGGGCTGATAACCCACAAGCATGATTGTTACCACCCATTCGCCCTCTCTTACGCGGTCGATGGCAAAGGCGCCGCTCTTGACGGTTGTAGAGGCTACGGTGTTGTTCTGCGCATCGGTAACAACCACATCGGCAAACTCTATGGCACGTCCCGTTGTGGCATCTACCACGCGGCCTGTAAGTGCGGGTTTGGTCTGAGCAAAAAGTATTGTGGTGCAGAAAAGCGAGATGAGGGTAAGGGTAAAATGTTTCATTTTTGGCGGATATGTAGTCTGTAAAATGCCATCAGCATGGCTATGTCAATAACAAAGGTAATAAAATCGACGTTTATTTCATTGATTTACATCAAAAAAAAGTATTTTCTAACAATAAAAACGGGTTACCTGACACTCATGTCAGACAACCCGTTTTCTCAATCATATGGCATAAAACTAATTTCCTCCTGCCACGACAATCATCGCCAGACCAGCGATGAAGAAGAGGAACATCACCGTCAGTAACATATCTGTCTTACGGTCGCTGCCCTTAAACTCTTTCCAGATGAATACGCCCCACGCGGCGGCAATCATCGGTGCACCCTGACCTAGCGCATATGAGATGGCTGCACCCGCCTTTCCTGCCGCAATGTAGCTGAAAGCGGTACCCAAGCACCATATAGCACCTCCTAATACACCCACAAGGTGAGTTGAGAGCGAGCCCTTGAAGTACTCCTTATATGCCACAGGCTCACCGACAAACGGGCGACGCATAACAAGCGTATTGAATACGAAATTACTCAGCAGCACACCTATCGAGAAGACAAATATAGCCGAGTAGGGTGTGAGCATACCAGCCGTGGGCTGCTCGAAGTTATCCAAATCCATAGCCGCAGCGACAAAGCGATAGAAGAACGACATAAGCACTCCAGCCACCATTGAGAGGATGATACCCTTACGATTCGATGCACTCGCCTCGCCACTCTTGCTCATACGGCCCGATGCAATACCGTTGCAGACGATAGCAACAACGATAAGTGCCACACCGATAAAGAGCAGCATCGGGTCACCCTTCGGGGCGCCCATGTAGTTGATTATCACGCCCAGCACCAATGCCAGACCAACACCCAACGGGAAGGCCACGGACATACCTGCCAATGACACCGATGCCGAGAGCAGAATATTCGAGGCGTTGAATATTACGCCACCGACCAATACGCTCAGAATGCCTTTGCCGTCGGCCTGCATCAAATCCTCGATAAAGGGACGGCCCTCGCTACCCATGCTACCCATCGTGAGTCCTAACGCAAGGGCGAAGAGTACCATGCCGATAACATAGTCCCAATAGAAAAGCTCGTAGCGCCAAGTCTTACCCGCGAGCTTCTGAGTGTTACCCCACGAGCCCCAGCAGAGCATGGTGATAAAGCAGAATATGACTGCCAATAAATAGCTGTGTACGATAAACATAACTTATGTGTTTTAGATTAATTACTTTCTCTTCTTCATGGCGTTTATCTCCTCGCGAGTAGGAGCAGCAGGCTGCGCACCCATGCGTGTTACGCTGATAGCTCCCGCGATATTGGCTTCACGTACCGCCTCGATAAGACTCTTGCCCTCGGCTATTACACTTGCCAGCACGCCATTGTAGGTGTCGCCAGCGGCCGTAGTGTCAACAGCCTCGACCTTCAGCGCCTCGACACGCATGAACATTCTGCCGTCATATACCAACGAGCCCTCGCTACCCAATGTGATGATGACATTCTTTACGCCCATATCGTGTATAGCTCTTGCGGCACGGTGGGCACTCTCAATATCCTTTACCTCGATACCTGAGATACGTGATGCCTCGCTGCGGTTGGGTGTAATGAGGAATAAATCCTTCATCAGCTCCTCGCTCAATGGCTCGGCAGGTGCTGGTGCGGGGTTGAGAATTACGGGAACACCCGCTTTGGCGGCCATACGTGCTGCATATGCCACCGTATCGATAGGGCACTCCAGCTGCATAAGCACAACATCTGCCTTGCAAATCTCCTCGGCAGCGGTGTCAATATCCGTAGGCGAGAGGTACATATTGGCACCCGAGGCCACGACAATACAATTCTCGGCATCCTTATCAATGGTGATAAGTGCCACGCCCGAAGGATGCTCCCCATCAACGAAAACATAGTCGGTAACAATGCCATCCTCGGCCATCGACTTGCGCACCTGTTTCCCGAAAAGGTCATCACCCGTCTTGGCAACAAAAACCACACGGTTGCCGTACCGTGCTGCCGCCACAGCCTGATTGGCCCCCTTGCCACCTGCATTCATAAAGAAATCGCCTCCCAACACGGTCTCTCCGCCAGCAGGAAGATGCGAGGTTTTGACTACCATGTCGGTATTGCTGCTACCGATAACAACTATGTTTTTCATAAGATATGCTTTAAGGTTTACTCTCTCAAAGATAATATTTTTCCCGTTGAGATACAAAAAGAGCAGGCAATTTTTATGCCTGCTCCTATCTTGCAATCAGTATATTGTCTAAATAATATCGAAAGCTATCTCCATCATGTTGGTAAATGAAGTTTGTCGCTGCTCGGCCGAGCAAGCCTCACCCGTAACCAACGAATCCGAGATGGTACAGATGCAGAGCGCCTCGTTGCCACTGCGTGCGGCATTCATATAGAGCGCAGCCGCCTCCATCTCCACGGCCAGCACACCCATCTTCTGCCACGCCTTCCAGCCTTCGGCCGAATCACCGTAGAAGACATCGCTTGAGAGGATGTTACCCACCTTATATCTCACACCCATCTGCTCGGCCTTCTCAACAGCCGCACGCGCCATCGCGAAGTCGGCCGTAGGCGAGAATGTTCCCGGCAGACCGTACTGCGCACCATAGTTGGAGTCGGTGCAA
>CAYLRH010000054.1:0-7599 GCA_964385905.1 uncultured Alistipes sp. | reverse complement strand
TACCTTGCGGCCGCTGGCCGCATTTGCAACTCTGACTCTCCTCTAAATCCCCTCCTCAGGAGTGGACTTTGGTCTCTTCGCTCCGAGGGTGCAGAGCCAAAGGCCGTGTGGCGTTTTATATAAAAACTATTTTATGCAAATATAGATATTTTTTTGCATATAGCGTTGATGCGAGTGTAGCAAAATGTGTGACAAAGGGATATACGCAATAAAAAAGGCTGCGCAACCCTTCGATTGTCAGCCTTTTTATAAAACTCTTATTGAAGAGCTTTTTGAGCCTCCTTTATTGCATTTTGAATCTCCTTGTTGAGTTCCTCCTGCTGTTTGTTGGCCTGCTTTTGTTGCTCAATGGCTTGTTTGATATCTTCTGAATATTTCTGAATCTCCTCGGGCGTTGCAAGTCGATATTCAGCATTCTGTCCCTTCTCGAAGCGTACCTTTACATCACCTATCGAGAATATAAATGCCTTTGTTGTGCCATCCACGCTCTCTGTGGTTTCGGTGGTGTAGTTGATAAACTTCTCGCCGTTGATGGTAATACCGTCGGGGGTAATCTCAATATTCTGGTCATCGGCAGAGATATGTACGCCATCTTCGCTGATTTTCATCGAGGCCTCAATCTTCTCTATCTGCTCATCGGAGCCTTGCAGCGTCACGGTAATATCCCCCTCCTGCTTGACGCTGACCTGCATATTGTCGATACGCTCGCGGAACTCGTCAATCTCCTGTTTTGAGAACTCCTCATAGAGGATGTCGTGGTCATTCTCAAAGACCGACTCGAAAGCGTTCTCAATCTGGCGGTCGAAGTGTACGGGCGACTTAATGGCTGAGATGGTCATCAAAACAAGTGCAAGCAACCATATGACAAACATCACCAGCATAGCCTTTCCGCTCGGACGGCGTGAGATAAGTAGCAGCACGGTGAGATATGTAAGCACCAAAACGGGAATAATAATCACTACAAACATACAAGCCATTGCCAATCCCGTAATGAAGTCGGTCGAGAATAGTGCGGGTGTTGTAGCAAGAGCCACCATTCCCAGCACGCTTACGCCTACAACCAGTACGATAAGGATAAACAGAGCAATAATCTTCAGTGCGATAAGCATCAAACTGCCGATGGCCATCATAATCTTTGCCAAGAGTGTGCGCTCGCGTTCATCGATGGCTGGCGCGTAGGTTGTCTCGTGAATATTGCGTGCTGTGATGCGCTCGCCCTTCATCTCCAGCTTCTGACGTGCAGACGATGCGGGGGGTATGGTGAACCACATTACGATATATCCCAATATTGCCACACCGCAAAGATTTCCCATCAGGGGTGTAAACCAACGCAGAAAATCGAATGACCCACCGAATATACAGAGTAACAGCGGAATGAAGAACGCCAATCGTACCCACGTGGGGTCGGTGTCGAAGTAGTTTGCTACACCTGCGCATACACCTCCCAACTTACCGTGCTGAAGGTCACGGTAGAGGCGACGCGGGATGCGGGGATTGCCGTTCTGGTCGGTGGTGTCGGCGTGATGCTCGGCACCCTCCTCGTCAATCTCCTCGGCCGAGCCAAGTTGCTTTACGATGTTGTCAATCAATGGCTTTGCAATGATTGCATCGGCAGGTTGAGTTGAGAGAATCAACTCGGCTATGCGGGCCTCGATGTCGGCAATAATCTCCTCGCCATCGGGGTTGTCCTTGTAGGTGTCGTGGAGCGACTTGATATATGCTTGCAGTGTCTCGTAGGCGTTCTTCTCGAGTGTGAACGATACGCCGGCGATACTACATTTCTTAATCTCGTTCATAGTTGTTCAGGGTTAGAGTTGTTGATTAGAAAATCTCCTTTACGCGGCCACCGCTTGACTGCTTGATGTTCTTAACAAGATTGCTGTTGTTGATGTATGACACTGCACCGCCCGATGACGCATTAGCATTGAGTACCTTAAGGGCGTTTACAGTGAGTTTTGCACCTGATGATGCATCGGCCGTAGCACCTGTATGAACCTCAAGGCCCTTAGCCTCAATCTTTGCAGCCGATGAAGCATCGCCATCGAAGGTTGCTACCTCGCCGTTGAGTTTGATTTTTGCAGCCGATGAAGCGTTTGATTTGCACTGCACGGCCAGGATTGTGAGGTCAATATCTGCGGCTGACGATGCGTCCACGTAGCAGTCGTTGCTCTTCACTGCTCCCGATATTGTTGCAGCCGATGAGGCGTCTGCATCGAAGAAATCTACATCAGCCTTTGCGATATTAATCTTGGCAGCCGATGCTGCGTCGAGAGAAAGTGAACGACTCTTAATGGTAGGCTCGATGTTGATTGTTGCAGCGCTTGCGGCCTGTAACTCGTTGAGATTGGTGTTCTTGGGTAGAACAATATCTATGCTTGTTCGGTTGATAGACTTGATATTTTTGTCGATACCTATGACAAGCGAACTGCCCTCCTTGCGAACAACGACGTATGGCATAATGTTATCGTCGGCATTGATGGTGATTTTATCACTCTCCATATCTTTCATTATAACATTAATGCCTCGGCTTGCCTTGATGGCATCGTATCCAGTGATAGCAGGAACTGTCTTTGTGATTATGTTTCCGCTGCCTGTGATGCGAGATTGAGCGTTGTCCAAATCTTTTGAGTTAATACGCTTGCCGTTGATTTCGATGTCGCTGAATGTATCCTCAAGCTCGGCAACCCACTGCTCAATCTTCTCCTCGTCCATGTTGATAATGATAGCGCCATCAGAGTATGTGACAGCATCGCAGTCCCCAAATTTGACGCGACCATCGTTTAACTCCTTTGCATTAGAGTAGTAGATTTTACCATTGACCTTGCCATTAACTTCCCAATCACCTATCTTGATGCGGATGTTGTCCACAGCCTTCTCCTTGCCATCATTCAGCGTTGTGGCCATCAGGTAGTTTGTTGCAGAGAATAATACTGCAATAATTACGAAAAGTATCTTTTTCATTGTAATAGTTTTTTTGTGAGTTATAATAGTTTGTAATTAGTTGAGAGCCTCTGTTATGGCAGAGGCAGCACCTCGATGACGTTTCCTGTTGAGTCATCTACGCTCTGCTCGTCGCCATTGCCGTGACGGATAACCTTAATCTGCTCGACCATCTCGTTCCACGCCTCATCCAACAGGGCGAGCTGCTGACGGCCAGCGTCGGTGAGCATATAGTATTTTCGGGGCGGTCCCTGCGGCGACTCCTCCCAGCGGTAGGTCAGAAGGCCCGCATTCTTCTGTCGTGTAAGGATGGGGTAGAGCGTTCCCTCGACGACAATCATCTCTGCCTGCTTGAGCTCGGCAATGATTTTCGGCGCATAAGAGTCACCTCGTGAGAGTATGGCCAAAATGCAATACTCAAGAATTCCTTTGCGCATTTGAACTTTTACGTTGTCTTCGTTCATAGCTTTTCCTCCTATGTTTTTTGGTTAATATTCAGTTTTGTTATGCTTCGGGCTCGTATGGGAGTACGAGCCACAAGATAAGATAAATCCACAGCGTGGCACCAGCGGCGAAGATGCAGAGTATGGCTGCAATTCTCACCAGCGAAGTATCCAAGCCGAAATACTTTGCCACGCCTGAGCATACGCCCGCAATCGAGCGGTCGGTACGTGAGCGGTAGAGCCTGTGGCCCGACTCCTTGTCCGTGTGGTTGTTGAGCGGACGTGAGGCTGTGCCAAAGTTTTCTGGGCTGCCAATCTGATTCATTGTGTTGCGCACCACGCCATAGGTTATGACCATCATGGGCGAGGGCACCTTCTCGCGGAAGAGCTCGGCAATGCGCGCCTCAATGTCGGCCAGAGTGTCGGTATCGGTCTCGGGCAGACGACGACCTATGTCGTCAAGATAAGAGGTGAGAGCAGAGTAAGCATCCATGTCCATCGTGAAGGCTTGTTGAGCGATGTTTACATTAATTGTCTCTTTCATAGTTGAGGTATTTTATAGGGTATAAATATTTTCCTGATGCAAATATAGTAATAGTTTTGGTATTTTGCATCACAAAGTAGTAGATTTTTTCATTTTTTTTACACTTTTTTCTCAGTTTCTGTGCGTGTGCAACAATTTTGGCTCGGAAAATGAATATTTTTGCTCTGGTTTCATTGCAATTTGGTGGCTCGACAAAAAGCCATTAACTTTGCCACGAAGATAATAGGACCTATGTTTAAGATTATCGCCATAATGTTTCTCGGTATAGCCGTCGGCTATCTCATCCGCAATATGCGTGGGGTGAGGGTTATCGGTACCACCACGATGATTACAATCGTCGTGCTGCTATTTGTCATGGGTGGCGAAATAGGCGGTAACGAGATGGTTATGCGCAATCTCGTGGGTTTGGGTGGCGAGGCTTTGATTATTGCATTGGCGGCTACGTTGGGTAGTGTAGTGGCTGCACGTATTATATATAAGGTGTTTTTCAGAGTAAAGGGTGGCGATGAAAGGTAGTTTGCTGATTGTAGGCGCCTTTGTCATCGGTTGCGTGGCTGGCGCTGGAGGGTGGTTGCCTGAGTGGTTGATGGGCGGTGATGTTACGATGTGGATACTCTATGCCCTGATGTTGCAGGTGGGTATCGGCATCGGTAGCGATGAGCGCCTGAAGGAGATTTTGCGCACGCTCTCGCCGCGACTTCTGCTCTTGCCCTGTGCTACTATTGTGGGAACATTGGTGGCTACGTTGGCCATCTCATTTCTGCTGTCGCGATGGAGTACGGCTGAAGTGTTGGCCGTAGGTAGCGGTATGGGATATTACTCTCTGTCGTCGATTCTTATCACATCTCTTAAAGAGCCATCTATCGGCGTGCTTGCAGCGGCCGAGCTGGGTACGATAGCCCTGATGGCCAATATCTTCCGCGAGATTATGACTCTGATTTTTGCTCCGCTTATGGTGCGGTGGTTTTCGCCTTTGGGACCCATCAGTGCTGGCGGTGCTACCTCGATGGATGTGACTCTTCCCGTTATCACCCGTGTCTCGGGTAAGGAGTGGGTTTTTGTGTCGATTGTGCATGGTATCGTAGTAGATTTTTCGGTGCCTTTTCTTGTGCCGTTCTTCTGCTCGCTGTAATTGTGTGCTTTTTTCGCCAAAGTATCATGCGCCTACGCGAATTTTTCGTAAATTTGCAGCGCAAATCAATTCAAGAATTTCTGTATGGCACGAGTGGTAGTTGGACTTTCCGGAGGCGTGGACTCCTCTGTTGCGGCATATTTGCTTAAACAGCAGGGGCATGAGGTCATAGGCCTTTTCATGCGTAACTGGCACGACACCACCGGCACGCTCGAAGGTGACTGCCCGTGGTACGACGACCAGGTCTTTGCAGAGCTCGTGGCCAAGCGTCTGGATATACCGTTCCGCTTTGTCGATTTGTCGGAGGAGTATAAGAAACGTGTTGTGGATTATATGTTCTCGGAGTATGAGCAGGGACGCACGCCCAACCCCGATGTGCTGTGTAACCGCGAAATCAAGTTCGATGTCTTTCTGAAGGAGGCGCTCAAGATGGGGGCCGACTATGTCGCTACGGGACACTATTGCCGTAAGGCTGAGGAGGTTGTCGATGGTCGCACGGTATATCGCCTGCTGGCAGGTGCGGATAAGAATAAGGACCAGAGTTATTTCCTTTGCCAGCTCACGCAGGAGCAGTTGCGATATGCTCTTTTCCCCATCGGAGATATGCTGAAGCCTGAGGTGCGCGAGGTGGCGCAGGAGCAGAAGCTCGCCACAGCCAAGCGTAAGGACTCGCAGGGAATTTGCTTTGTGGGTAAGGTTGATTTGCCCGTATTCCTTCAGCAACAGATTGCCGCCAAGCAGGGTAATGTACACGAGATTTTGCCCACATGGCGTGGCTATGGTCGTGAGATTGCCGATGACGACCTCAAGGCTCTCGCAGAGCCGTTCCGTTATACGGTGCGTGATGGCAAGAAGATAGGAACACACAACGGAGCCCACTTCTACACCATCGGGCAGCGTAAGGGCTTGGGAATTGGCGGTCGCAAGGAGTCACTTTTTATTATCTCTACCGATGTCAAGGAGAATGTGATATACGTAGGTGAGGGTGATTCGCATCCGGGCCTCTACCGCCGTGCGTTGTGTATACAGCCCGATGAGGTGCATTGGGTTGATGATAGCGACCGTATGCAGGTGGGCGAACGTCGTCGTTATCAGGTGCGTATCCGCTATCGTCAGCCGTTGCAGCAGGCTGAGTTGATATGCCGCGAAGAGGGGCTCTACATATTGTTTGACGAGCCGCAACGAGGTATCGCTGCAGGACAGTTTGCCGCATGGTATGACGGGGAGGTTTTGTCAGGCTCAGGCGTAATTGAGAAGTAGATATGCGTGGTCTGTTGCTGACTCTGTTGTTTGTCGTAAGCGGTGCCGTTCAGGCATTTGCACAGGGCGGCTTTGGCGTTGTTTATTACGATGTGGACAAGTTTTACGACACCATCCCGTCGAAGTTTTATGATGATAGAGCCTATACGCCAGAGAGTCGTCAGCGTTGGACTGCGGAGAGGTATAATCGTAAGGTTGAGAATGTTGCAAGGGTTATCGATTCGATGGCTATGCCCGTTGTGGTGCTGTATGGAGTCGAGAATGAGCAGGTGGTGCGAGATGTGGTGGAGGCTGTGAACGAAGACTATTCTTATGTTCATCGTACGCAGGATTATAACGATGGCTTGGACTTTGCCATGCTCTACTTTGCGGACAAATTTTTTGTTGAACATGTAACGCCATGGCGAGGTGCAATGTGTGTCGAGGGAGAGGTTGAAGGCCATCCCCTGACTATTGTGGCTACGAATCGTTGTTCATCACTCAAGGTGCTTTTCGAGCAGCGTAACTTGAATCGTGATGGAAACAACCTTATCGTGCTTGGCTGTCCGAGCAGCGCAGGCTTCGAGGGTTTGGGTGTTGATGATTGCTCGCTTGTGGCGGAGCGTGCTGGCCGTGGAAATGTATTCAGAAACGGAGGTTGGCAGATGCGCGATAGGGTGGCAAGCAATATCGGAGGCAGGAGAAGTTGCGATGTTTTTGTAAGGAGCTGGTTGTTAGACTCTAAGGCGGTGCCGTGGCCAACTTTTGATAGGAACAGATATTGCGGAGGATACTCAACAGCGCTGCCGATATACATATATTTTGAGGAAATATTTGCTTTTTAGCGAAAAAGTTATAATTTTGTACGATTGAAGAAGTGCAATAAAAATAGACACAAACTAAATATCTTAATTAAATATTAAAACAAAAAAATTATGACAAACGTAAAACGCGTCTACACCTTCGGTAACAAGGAGGCTGAGGGTAACGGTAAAATGCGAGAGTTGCTCGGTGGTAAGGGTGCTAACCTTGCCGAGATGAACCTCATCGGTATCCCCGTTCCTCCGGGCTTCACCATCACTACCGAGGTGTGCGCCGAGTATTACAGCAAGGGTAAGGAGGCTGTTATTGAGATTTTGCGTCCCGAGGTTGAGCGCGCTATGAAGAATATCGAGAACCTCACCGGCATGAAGTTCGGTGACAAGGAGATGCCTTTGTTGGTATCAGTACGTTCTGGTGCTCGCGCTTCAATGCCGGGTATGATGGATACAATCCTTAACCTTGGTATGAACGACGAGGCT
>CAYLRH010000053.1:0-7635 GCA_964385905.1 uncultured Alistipes sp. | reverse complement strand
CTTGTTCGGCTCGAAGAATGTAAACAAGGATATTCCCGTAGAGTAGTGCTAATATCGAGTGCGCCTAAAATGGTGATTTCGGCGTTATGCTTGTCCTCGAAATGCTCATTTACTTCTTTAAACTCCGCTTTCTCGGACTTCGCCAGCCTTGAAATTCCACATTTTATCCACACTCTCGCAGATAGGTTGCTCGGCCTTTGGGTCGGGCAACTTTTTTATATAAGTTATAAGAGTTATAGGAGTGATACCTATCTTACCTATAATATTTATAGCACCTACAACTCCTACATATCTTCACAAAAAAAGTGTGCCCAAACCTATTGGACACACCTCATGTTGTTGTATGTGGAAGGATTATCTCTTCTCAATCTTCATTGCGAAGCCGCCACCGACAGCCATCTTCACCTTGTGCTTGTTGCCGCCCTTTACCTCGATGCTCTTCTTGAGGAAGTCGCGGCCAATCTTATTGGCATTCGGGCCATCAACGAACTCTGTTACGGTGTAGTTGCCATCGCCCAGGAATGAGAGGTCAACCTCCACCTCGCGCTCACTCCAGTTGGTCATACCGCCCACATACCACTCGTTGCCTGCGCGACGTGCCACGATGCAATACTCACCCACCTTGCCATCAAGAGCCACGGTCTCATCCCATACGGTAGGAATCTTGGCGATAAACTCGGTGCATGCAGCCTCCTTCTCGTAGTTCGAGGGTGAGTCGCAGAGCATATTGAAGGGCGCCTCATAGACAACATACATCGCCAGCTGACGGCAGCGTGTACCCTGACTCATGGGCTCTGAATTGCTGGCGTGGTAGCTCTTCCTCTGTGCGTTCACCATTGCACCCTGTGTGTAGTCCATCGGGCCTGCAACCATGCGGATGAAGGGAATCATAACATCGTATGTCACCTGGTCAAGCTCAATGGTCGACCACTTCATCTGCTCCAGACCATTCACGCCCTCGTAGTTCACCACATTGGGATACTTGCGCGAAAGGCCGCACGGCTTGTATGCGCCGTGGAAGTCGCACATAAGTTTATATTTTGCCGCTGTGGCTGCCGAACGCTCATAGAAATTAACCATCTGCTGGTCGTCGCGGTCCATGAAGTCAATCTTGAAGCCCTTGACACCCATCTCGGCATAGTGCTTCATCACATTCTCCATATCTCTGTCCAATGCCCAATAACCAGCCCAAAGCACGATACCCACACCGCGCTGTGAGGCGTAGTCGCACAGATGCTTAACGTCTATCTCAGGAATAACCTGCATCAGGTCGGCCTTCTTATTTACTGACCAACCCTCGTCGAGGATAACATACTCTATGCCGTTGCGTGCGGCGAAGTCGATGTAGTACTCGTATGTGCGGTTGTTGATGCCGGGCTTGAAATCAACGCCATACAATCCCCAGTCGTTCCACCAGTCCCACGCCACCTTGCCGGGCTTAATCCACGATGTGTCGCCGATGGCGTTGGGTTGGCTCAGACGGAATACCATATCGTCGTCGAGTAAATCCTTGTCGTTATCAGCTACGATACATATACGCCACGGGAATGAGCGTGCGCCACTCACCTCCGCAATGTAGGGCTTACGTGTCTGCACCTCGCCCTGCAACATATTGTGTCCGCCCTGCGTGATTTTGTCGGGTACGGGGGCAAAGTTCGCCTCAAGTGTCGTGTTGCCATCGCTATTATAGAGATACATTCCGGGGTAATCCATCAAATCGCTCTCGGTGATGCAGACCTTCTTGTCGCCTATATCCACCAAGATGGGGAGGAACATCAGGCGCTCAGGGTCCATCTTGCTTAGTGGCTCCACGAAGTATTTATTCTCAAATGAGTTGTAATACTGCTTTGCAATAACATCTCCTGTGCCCTTGCGGTTGTGTTTTACGTACGAGCCGTAGAGAGTCTTCTCGCCGTCAAAAGCATACTCCGAAATCTCATTTTTGACAGTGTAGTCACCCTTGCGTGTCGAGATAAATCTGTATGCCGCAGCATTGTTGTATGCGCGTATCTCAATGGCATAATCGCCTTTGAAGGTCAGTGTCAATGTAGTACACTCGTTCTCCACCTCCGCCTTTTTATACAGCGGGGCGGGTATTACTTCGTTGATTTTACCCACAGTTGCCTTGCGCAATATAGGATTTGCACCCCATACCTCACCCTCGCCAATCTGCATGGCTATCTGTGACGGTGCGATAATGGTTTTATCGTCATCAACAACGCTCCAACGAATATCATCGGCAATTGTTACAGCCACCTTCAATGTGCCGTCAGGTGATGCAATCTGTTTTTGCGTGGGCCTTGCCTGCGCTACACACAACGGGAGAAGAGCAAGCATGAAAATTAGAAGTTTTTTCATAATCGGATTATTTAGGGTTATAGGATTTTGTTATCGTAAAGTTAAGAAAATTTTTCTCAGTGTGTGAAATATTAGTAACTTTGTTTACGTGCTAATTATATAATAAGGTATATATCCCATTATGACCAACGCCGAAATCATAAATAGCTTTCTCGACTACCTCACCGCCGAGCGTCGTTACTCTGCATTGACGGTACGCAACTACCGCCACGATGTGGAGCAGTTTCTCGCGTGGGGTGAGGCCTCTACATCCGAGGGCGATTTTGACTTGCTGGAGGTTCGCGCCTTAGATATTCGTGAGTGGGTTATGTACCTTTCGGATAAACATACGATGAACAATGCCTCGATAAATCGGGCAGTGGCCTCTATCCGCTCAATGTATCGTTTTCTGCGTCGCACGGGGGTTATCGACCGCGATTTGTTTGCTGCCGTCAAGTCGTTGCGCACGGCACAGCGTCTGCCTAAGTTTGTTGATGAGGGAAATATGCACACCGTCGTGGAGCGTGTTAGGAGCGACCTGCGTGGTGAGGAGTGGCTTGGCTGTCGCAATGCGCTCATTATCCTTATGCTCTACACCTGCGGTCTGCGTCTGGCGGAGTTGGTGGCTATTGATTTACAGCATTTTGAAGGCGACTATGCATCGTTAAGAGTTCGAGGTAAGGGCGATAAGGAGCGCGTGGTGCCCATTGTGGAGAATCTGCGTCGTGAGATAAAACAGTATGTGGCACGATTTTCTACGGAAAAAATTTGCAAAAATCCCGAAAAAGCACTATTTTTATCAAAGCGTGGAGAGCGTATTTCGCGTAGCGATGTGCAGCGTAGCGTGGCACGTCTTCTGCGAGAGTGCGGGGTACATGGCAAGGTGTCGCCCCACGTGTTGCGACACACTTTCGCCACACACCTTCTGAACGAGGGTGCCGACCTGCGCGAGATACAGGAGTTGATGGGGCACTCGTCGCTACGTGCGACACAGGTATATACCCACAACAACATCGCCCAGTTGCAACGTGCCTACTTCGGCGCTCACCCGCGTGAGAAATTGTAATCGAGCAGTCGCCTTTGTCGTATGATACGGAGGCGCTGACGTATATATAATGTTTAACTAAAATTTGAAGGCTATGAACGTACAAATTCAGTCAGTGAAATTCGATGCCAGCACAAAGCTCATTGAGTTCATCGAGAAGAAATTAGCCAAGTTGGACCGAGTGGCAGAAGAGGCTACGGGAGTCGATGTAGTGTTGAAACTTGAGAAGGACGACGAGAAGGGCAACAAAATCGTGGTTATTACGCTGCGAATGCCTGGCGGTGACATTCGTGTTGAAGAGCAGGCCCACACCTTCGAGGAGGCTGTTGACGCAGCCAAAGATGTCCTAAAGCGTCAAATCGAAAAACGCAAAGACAAATAATAGGAAACCGTCTAACAAGACTTTTTTTGCATCTGCCTCGATGCCGAAATCTTCATTTACGCTTAAGTAAACTGCGGTTTTTTCATCTTCACCAGTCTAAAAATAGCTCTTGTTATACAATTTCTTACTGAATAAAAAGCCGACCTTTTGGGCCGGCTTTTTTTTATTCGATAATATTGGGGGGTGTATAGCTTATGCTTTAAATATAATGCGTGGTGACCGTTGGGCTGATGGGCATCTTATTACAGAAACCGCCTAACTCTATGAGTTAAGCGGCTCTTTTTGTTTATTCCTGTGCCTTGATTGTTGACTATGCGGAAGATTCTAACTCCGTACAATCTTAATTTATTACCTTGCGGTCGGGCGAAATATGCTCGGGGGCGGCGGCCTCCATCTCGTTCTGGACGGATACCATCTCCACGGCCTCCGATGCGGCTGTGCAGTCGCCTATGCATACGGGCATATTCCACGCAATCTGCAGCTTTGTCACCCCGTCGAGCATGGCTCTATATTCGGGGCTGTTGTTGCTCTCGGTGAGAATCACCACCGCGTCAACATCGGTGTACTCGGCGAAGAACTGCGTCATCATCGTCACGTTGAATACACGTGGTGCGTGGCGCACCAATATATTCTGTTCGGCACACCCCAACGCCTTCAGACTCTCAACGGTCGCGGGCAGGTTGCGGTGGACAAACGACGACTGCTCGTCAACGATGACTATGCCGAACTTCATCTCCATAGCGGAATTAGTCAACGAGCTTTGTAGCCTCGCGAGCATCGTATGATGCGGGGTACTGCTCTGCTACAACCTTGAGCAATGCCTCTGCCTTAGCAGCGTCGCCCATAGCGGTGTATGCGAGTGCAGCCTTGCGCAAGTACATAGGAGTGGTGAAGTCGTTCTCGCTAACATTTGCAGCCTCCTCGAAGAGCTTTGCAGCCTTAGCGTTGTCGCCCTTCTCAACAGCGATGTCGCCCTTGATACCGGCAGCCATGGCATTGATAATCTCGCCTGGGATACCCTTTACGTTCTTGAATGAGTTGATGTAGCTCTGTGCCTGGTCGAACTCGCCCAAACGCAATGAGCAAGCAGCTGCGTACATACGAGCCAAGTTACCTGCGGGTGTGTTGCCATACTGCTCTACCACCTGTACGAAACCGGGTGTGTTCTCGTTGCCGTTGAGTGCCAATGCGAAGTCTGCATTCTGTGACTCAAACTGATACTGTGCCTCGAAGAGCATCTCCTGCGCCTTAACGTTGCGGGGCTCAACGATAACCTTCTTGTAGCCGAAAATCGCTGCTGCCAAAGCAAAGATTACAACGATTGCTACAACTACCATTTTGCTGTTCTTCTCGAAGAAATTCTCGCCCTGCGTCTGTGCCGATGCGAGCATCTCATCCTGGGGTGTTACTACCTCTTTTGCCATAGAATTTATTGTTTTTTAGTTAATATCCATGTGATTCAAAATGCAAAAATATAATAAAAAAAGCAAAAAACGCATAAATGATGGCTAAAATGCTTTTCGCAGGGTGCAAAATTGAATAAAGTCGGCGAAAAATAGTATCTTTGAAGTGAAAAACGATTGTTATGCGACTGAAAAAACTCTTACTCATAAACTTCAAGAATCTCCCGCAGGCTGAGATAGCTCTCACCGACGGGATAAACTGTTTTGTGGGTGACAATGGAGCCGGTAAGACCAATATTTTGGATGCGGTATATTATCTCTCGATGTCGAAGTCGGCCTTCACGATGACCGACGGGCAGAGCGTACACCATGGTGAGGAGTTTTTCGTTACCGAGGGTTCCTACATGAGCGATGCGGGTGGTATGGAGATGGTTAACTGCTCCTTCTCGCGCAAGGGCGGCAAGGTCCTCAAACGTAATGGTAAGGAGTATAACCGCATTGCTGACCACGTGGGAGGCTTTCCGGTGGTTATCTCTTCGCCCCGCGACTCGGAGCTTATCACCGATGCCGCTGAGGAGCGCCGTCGCTATATGAATGGCTTTATCTCGCAGTTGGATAGGGCATATCTGGCCTCTATGATGCGATATAATACGGTACTGGCCGAGCGTAACCGCTTCCTGAAGAGCTCGTCGGATGAGGCTATGTTGCAGATTTACGATATGCAGCTTGCCGAACACGGAACGCGAGTATATGAGCGTCGTCGCGAGATTGTGGAGCGTATGCAGCCCATGGTGGCGGAGTATTATCGCACCCTTTCGGATGATAGGGAGCAGGTGGAGATGTCGTACCGCTCGGAGCTGGCGGAGATGCCTATGGCAGATGTGTTGCTTCGCTCGCGTGAGCGCGATATAATCAATCAGTTTACTACAGCGGGAGTTCATCGCGATGATATTATCTTCCGCATCGGTGGCTACCCACTGCGTAAGTATGGCTCGCAGGGGCAACAGAAGTCGTTCCTGATTGCCTTGAAATTGGCGCAGTATCGTCTGTTGGCGGAGGCTACGGGCGAGAAGCCTATATTGTTGTTGGACGACCTGTTCGATAAGCTCGATATGGGCCGTGTGGAGAAGTTGTTGGCGCTTGTGGGTGGCGATGACTTCGGACAGATATTGATTACCGATTGCAATAAGGTGCGATTGGAGAGTACGCTCGAACGTGCCGGCAAGGATTATGCACTCTATACGGTCGAGGGGGGCGACGTGAAGTTATGAGACGTACAAAGACAATGCTTATAGGCGATGTGTTGGAGGAGTTCTTCTCACGCCCCTATGTTGCTGCAAAGGTTGCCGAGGGTAAGTTGCCTGACACATGGCGCGAGGTGGTGGGGGGGCGAACCGCAGCCCTTACGACGGAGCTGAGGTTAGAGAATCATGTTCTCTATGCGCATATATCATCAGCCGTGATTCGCTCGGAATTGTTCTATCGACGTGATGCGTTGGCTACCGAGATTAACCGTATTTCAGGGGTGAGGTTAGTGAATGTTGTAATTATAAAGTAAAATTTGCCTAACAAGGCTTTTTGGCATCTGGCTTGGCCTCGAAATGCTCATTTACTTCTTGCAAACTCCGCTTTCTCGGCCTGCGCAAGCCTTAAAATCCCACTTGTTATACAAACTTCTACAAAAAAAGAAAAGAGCGTATCCATAAAGTTGTTGGATGCGCTCTTTTTATTGCAAGGAAAAACTATTTCTTATTCTTAATAATCCACTCGGCAATCTGCACGGCGTTCAGCGCAGCACCCTTCTTAATCTGGTCGGCCACGCACCAGAATGTAAGACCATTCTCCTCGGTCAAATCCTCACGGATACGGCCTACATACACGGGCTCCTTGCCAGCGATGAACAACGGCATAGGATATACCTTCTCCGCAGGCTCGTCCATCAGTACAACACCCTCAGCCTTAGCAAATGCCTCGCGTGCCTCGGCAGATGAAATCTTGCGCTCGGTCTCCACCCAGATGCTCTCCGAGTGGGCACGCATAACGGGCACACGCACGCACGTAGCCGACACCTTGATGTCCGAGTGCATAATCTTGCGCGTCTCGTTAAACATCTTCATCTCCTCCTTTGTGTAATCGTTGTCGGTGAAGACGTCGATGTGGGGGATAACGTTGTATGCCAGCTGGTATGCGAACTTATTTACGGTAGGCTCCTCGCCCGCAACAATCTCCTCGTACTGGTGCTTCAACTCGGCCATAGCCTGCGCACCGCCACCACTTGCCGACTGGTATGTTGCAACGTGTACCTTCTTGATGTGCGACACCTTCTCGATAGCATTCAGCGCCACAACCATCTGAATCGTTGTGCAGTTAGGGTTGGCGATGATGTTGCGTGGTGCGTTGAGCGCATCCTCAGGGTTCACTTCAGGCACTACAAGGGGTACATCCTCGTCCATGCGGAATGCCGACGA
>CAYLRH010000052.1:0-7732 GCA_964385905.1 uncultured Alistipes sp. | reverse complement strand
TGTCGGAGTCACTAAAAGTGAGGCGGTTATCGATAAGATGACCGCCTTTTTTTGTTTTTACTCGCATCGTTTGTCATGTGCGAGCGGCCGATTCTTGGTTGTTCGACATTAAATTACCCGTGTTACATAATAATAAAAGAGGGCATCTAACATAAAGTGTTAATGCCCTCTCTTTGTTGACCGAATCAACGGTTTGAGCCCTCTTGTGGGGTATGTGTATTGGTTGTTTATGGTCTTAAGCCGCTACCGCCTTGCAGGGTGATAGTTTCTCCGGTTACGTAGGCGGCATCGTCCGATGCGAGGAACACGCATACGCGTCCGATGTCGTTTTTGGGGTCTGCAAAGTGTCCCAACGGGATACCCTGAATAGTCTTCTGGTAGAGTTCGGGGTAGTGCTCCTTCCACTCTTGAAGACTCTCGGTCATGGCAAGCGGGCAGATGACATTTACACGTACTCCATCGGGGCCCCACTCTGCAGCTGCCACGCGCGACATGCCTCTGATACCCTCCTTGGCTGCGGCGTATGACGACTGTCCGAGCTTGCCAAACAGGCCTGCTCCCGATGCAAAGTTAATAACCGAGCCTCGGCTCTCTTTCAGATAAGGGAAGCACTCTCGCATATAGAAGAATGCCGCATAGAGGCCAGAGTAGATGGCGAGATCAAAATCCTCCTTGGTGTGCTCCACCAATGGTGTTCCCGACTTTGATACCTGAGCATTATTAATCAACGTATTGATTTTGCCAAAATGTTTAATCGTCTTGGCAACAACCTCCTTGATAGCCTCCTCGTTAGCTCCGTCGGCTACTATGGGAAGCACCTCGATGCCATATTTCTCCTCTAATTTCTGCTTTGCAGCCAGTAGTCGTGACTCTGTTCGTCCTGTGATTACAAGATTTGAGCCCTCCGCGGCGAATGCCTCAGCCAATCCGAATCCGATACCTTTGCCGCCACCTGTAATTAGTGCAACATTTCCATTTAGTCGTTTCATGGTATAATATTTAAAGTTTAACACCAGTGATTTATCGCCAGCCTACATTCAAGGCTAATGCCCGATGCGGGCATACGAAGTAAAATCTTCTCAAAGTTAAGAAATTATATTTATTATCGCGACTTTAAGTCCGATTTTCTTCATAATAGCAGGCAGTCGCTTCGGGCGAAGGTTCCCAGAATTGTCCTTTGGAGGGGTGTTTATTGCGTAAAAATGTAGATATTATTGAATATTAAGTGGTTTTGATGCAATTTATTTACGTGGAAGTAGTATTATTTGAAAACAATTGGTATTTTTGTAGCCGATTACACTCAAAAAGTGTAAAATCAGGGCAGAAATGATAGTCATTAATGTCGCGTAAATAACTATTACGGAGCCCGACATGTAAGACAAGAAATGAAGCAACCGCACTTCGGGCGGCTGCCAAATGTTTATTGAGATGAAAGAGCAATTAGAAGCCCTGAATGGTTTATCCATTAATTTTGGCGAGGGCGGTATGATGATTGTGAATATCATACTTGCGTTCGTAATGTTTGGTGTAGCGTTAGGTATTAAGCTGCAGACCTTCAAAAATGTGTTTACAAGCCCCAAGTCGGTAATATTGGGAGTGCTGTTGCAGTGGATAGCGCTGCCAGCCGTAACCTTTATCATTGCATTGGCCCTCAGCCCGGTGATTACCCCGATGATTGCCTTGGGAATGATATTGGTGGCATCGTGTCCGGGAGGTAACATCTCCAACTTTATCTCGTCGTTATCGAAGGGAAATATCGAGTTGTCGGTGTCGATGACCGCCATCACAACAGCCCTGGCACCTGTCGTTACGCCGTTTAACTTCTTCTTGTGGGGATCGCTGTATAGCCAGATTATCAGCCTGAAGAGCGATATACCTACATTGGTAATTCCGTTCCTGCCGATGTTGGAGCAGATATTGTTGTTGCTGGGGGTGCCCATTGTCTTGGGCCTTGTCTTCTCGCACTACTTCCCCAATGCAACAAAGAAGATTACCCGTCCTGCCATGATTCTCTCAATCATGCTCTTCTTTGGCATGGTGATAGTGTCGTTCTCGCAGAACCTGCAACTCTTCCTTGATAATATATTCTACGTATTCTTTATCGTGTTGATTCACAATGCGAGTGCTTTGGCTACGGGATATGTCGGAGGTCGCTTGGCCAAGGTGCCGGTGCGTGATCGCCGCTCGTTGACGGTGGAGATTGGTATCCAGAATTCAGGATTGGGACTTATCCTGCTCTTTAACCCCAGTATCTTCCCGCCTGAGATATGGCATGGCCACTATGGCGGTATGTTGTTTATCACCGCTTGGTGGGGAATCTGGCATATCATTTCAGGCTTAGGTGTGGCGTTTATGTTCCGTCGAACTCCGATTACAGAGTAGCGTATGGCTCGTCAAAGAAAGATACAGGATAACGACAGAGCGTATAACGTCTTACGTTACTATGTCGATTTTGCCCTCAAGCTATCCTATCGTTGCATCAGATACGTCGGGTTGGAGAAGGTGCCGCAGGATGGGGCAGTGATATATGCTCCCAACCACACCAATGCCTTGATGGATGCGCTGGTAATTCTGGCCATGGACCGCAAGCCCAAGGTCTTTGTGGCTCGTGCCGATATATTCCGTCGTCCGTTGTTGGCAAAAATCTTTACGTTCTTGAAGATTATGCCCATCATGCGTATCCGAGATGGTTTCGACGAGGTTAAGAAGAATCATCAGACTATTGAGAAGGCTGTCGATGTGTTGCGCGATAAGGTACCATTCTGCATCTTCCCTGAGGGACAGCATCAGGCAAAATATTCGTCACTACCACTCTCGAAGGGAATATTCCGCATTGCTTTTCAGGCCCAGCAGCTGATGCCCGACATGCCGCTCTATATTGTCCCCGTAGGTATGCGCTATGGTAGCTTCTTCCGCTTCCGCTCGACGGTGCGTGTCGAGGTTGGTGACCCGATTGATGTGGGGCAGTTTATTGCCGAGCATGAGTCGATAACGCCGCAGGAGCAGATGAATCTTATGCGTGATATGCTTGCCGAGCGTATGCGCCAGTCGATATTCCATATCCCCAACGACGAGGACTACGATGCGATGTATGAGATTTGTGCCGCTGTGGTGAAGCGTCAGGTGCGACAATTCAAGTATAACGAGGCGGGGGAGCGCATGAATAGACTCGATGCCCACTTCAAGGCAAATAACTTTACGGTGAAGCAGATTGCAACCCTCAAGCAGGAGAATCCATCTCGAGCCGAGGAGTTGTTGCGTCTAGGTCATGAGGCCTCGGCGATACGCAAATCGGAGAGAATCAGCCTTGCGTCGGTGTCAATCAAATATCCGATATTGTCGCGTGTACTAAAGTTTTTGTTCCTGCTGGTGGCTTTGCCATATTGTGTGCCTGTGTCAATACTTACGCTGCCCATTAAGCTGACGTGCAACTACCTGTTTACGAAGCTCAAGGATTACGCCTTCCGCAACTCGGTACGTTATCTTGTGAATCTGCTTTTGTGGCCTCTGTTGATGATTATCTACTCGGTTGTGGCGTATCTGTCGTTGCCGTGGCAGTGGGCTCTGCCCGTAACGCTTCTGCTGTTGCTGGCACCCATTGTGGCGCATGAGACATGGCGACTGCTACGACTGGTGGGCTCGGACATTAAACTACTCATGAATAAGAATTTGCGCAATAAGTATTCGCAGATAAGAGATATTGTGTTAAACGAAAATAGAGAGAAATAATGAGAATAAAGTTTTTCCTGACAATCGCATTTGCCCTGTTGGCTTTGTACTCTTTGTCGGCGCGGGAGCAGATGGACTCGGCCTCTGAGAGCAAGGAAATTATTAAGACTGGATATAATTTCGGCCCGTTGCCTGCCGTAGCCTTTGATGCCGATAAGGGTTTTCAGTTAGGTGCGTTGCTTAATATCTACGACTTTGGCAATGGCGAGAGCTATCCCAACACCCGTCAGCAGTGGTATTTCGAGGCTTCGTTCTTTACCAAGGGATCGCAGCTCTTTGTTGTGTCGTACGACAACCGTTTCTCAATTCCCGGTGTGCGTCTTTCATCAACCTTTACCCTTACAAACGATAAGGCGATGGACTTCTATGGCTTCAATGGTTATATGTCGTACTACGACCACGAGAAGGTGGCTTTGGGCAAGGATAAGGAGAATCACGAGAACTACATCTACACTCCGAAGTATCGTGTAAACCGCCTTGCAATGCTCTTCAAGACCGACTTTACGGGTAATATATGGAAGAATAAACTCTTTTGGGAGGCGGGTTATCATCTCAGCTACATAAAGCAGGGTTATAAGGAGCAGCAGGCGCTGAACCTTGAGAAGATTAACAAGAATAAGGAGGATTACAAGATGTTCCCCGCAGAGGAGCCTACCATCTTCGATATGTATCGCCAGTGGGGTATTATCTCCGAGGATGAGGCTTGGGGAGGTCTGAATAGCACCCTGCGTTTGGGCTTGTTGTATGACACCCGCGACAAGGAGGGCGCACCCTCACGTGGTGTATGGGCTGAGGCTCACGCGACACTCGCACCCAAGTGGTTGGGAACAACAAATCCCTACTATCGTTACTCGATGACATTCCGCCACTATCTGCCTATCGTGAAGAACGACATTCTTACCTTCGCATATCGTTTGAACTATGAGGGTACACTCGGTAAGTCGGCACCATACTACGTGCTTCCCTTCATCACGGTTATGGGTGCATCGTACGACCGCGATGGTATGGGTGGCTACCGCACCATTCGAGGCTTGATGCGTAACCGTGTGCAGGGCCTTGACATTGCATCGTATAATGCGGAGTTACGTTGGCGCTTTGTCAATTTCGTACTTTGGAAGCAGAATATATCTTTCGGCCTGAGCGCATTCAGCGATGGTACTATGGTGACACGCAACTACGATATGTCATTCAAAGGCGAGGAGAAGTATCGCAAGGATTATGACGAGTATATGGCAGCTTCGGGTAATCGCACATCCGACCGCCCGCACATTACTGTCGGAGGAGGCTTGCGCTTTATTATGAATCAGAATTTCATCGTAGCCTTCGAGTATGGTCTGCCCGTAAGCAAGTTCAGCAAGGATTCGTTAATCAAGAATCAGGACGGCAACGGTGCATTCTACATCAACACCGGCTATCTGTTCTAAAGAGATATCGTACTTAAATAATAATGCCCAAAGATTCGGTCTTTGGGCATTTGTTTTACAGGAGCGATAATAACTTTGCCATCAACACTCCGAGATGGTTACCAGCCGCATATCCTATGATGCCGGCACTAAGTCCCGTTACCAGCGTATTCTTGTTACGCATGGCTGCCGATACCATCGGAACAAATGGGGGCGAGTTGATGAAGGCCACCGACGATATTACCATCGAGTCGGCATTGACGCGCATCAGGCGACACATCACGGCGTGGAGCGCATGTGATAGGAATACGGCAATTACCATAAAGCAGAGTTGATTTATACCTCCAGCCAAATCGAGATTTGAGAAGTCGGCCATGGAGGCAATCGTCATGCTGAAGATATATATGAGGTACATGCCTACGTCGTAACTCATATCCAAACTGCGTATCCGCTTTACAAATGAGCTGATTACTCCGAGTGTTGTGAGGAGCAGTATAAATATCACCATAAACCAACCCTCTGGCATCAGCAGTGCCACACCAGCCGAGATGGCGACAATGATAAGCGTGTAAAACAACATCTTGGCCAGCTGCACAACCCCCTCTCGCGAGAATAGAGGGCGATAAGGGTTGGCGTTGTTCTGCTCTATCTGGCGGTTAATCTCATCCTGCTCGCTCTGTGATAGCGTCTGTTCGCTCTCGCCATATAACCGTCTAAATGCACGTATGCCGATACTGAAGAGGAATACAAAGTAGAGGAATGAGATTATAATGTCGTAGGAGTTTATCAGTATATAGCTCTCGCTGTTGATGCGGAATATCGCCTGAAGGGCTGCCGCATTGAGTGTTCCACCGGTGTACATGCCAGTTATGATACCGCCGATTTCAGCGCCATACTCTAAATGGCGACCAAAGAGCATATATCCAACAGTTACGGCAATGGCCACAGACAGAAATCCGCTCACCACAAGTTTACATTGCAGGCGTGCCTCATGGCGCGAGAAGGTACAGCCAAAGAGCATCATAGGTATCGCCAGCGGGATTAGGATGTTGGGCAGCAAATCCTGTATGGCCTTAATATCGGCGGGGATGAATGGCAGGTTACCCAGCACCATACCTATGGCATATAACACCATAATAGGGCCTAACTTTCCTAATATCGAAAATCGTCGGCATAGCCATATCACACCGGCTGGCGTGATACAGAAAATAGCTGTAAGAATTATATACCAGAGTGCGCTCATGTGGGTTAGTAAATATCTTAGGCCAAGAGCTATTGCCATCTTGGGCCTAATGTGCAATGTAATAGTACAAATGTATCAATTGTTTTTCAAATATACTATTTCTGCGGGAATTATTGCACCTATGCCGCCAAACAAAAAAATGGAGAGCTGTGTTGCTCTCCATTTACTTGTTCCCTTATCAAAGCCTACTGCTCCACGGTTGTGGTTTCGTAGTTCTTGAGTGCCTCACGCAGCTTGTCGCACACGCGGCTCTCGATGTTACGCTCCATGGTGCAGATAAGGCTGCAAATAGCCTTCGCTGATGAGCCTCCATGGCCAATCATCACAGGGGCATTTACGCCGATGACGATTGTGCCGCCTACGCTCTCGTAGTTCATTGCGTTCCAGAAGTTCTGGTGATAGTAGAGCTTCGGACACATGGGCTCCAGTACGGGACGCAACAGGTTCAGCAACCACGGCTTGAACGGAGTCAGGCGTGAGTTGATGCGATACATCGCCTCGGCCATCTTCAGGATTACATTGCCAACAAATCCGTCAGCAACAACAACGTCGCAGTACTTGCCTGTGAAGATGTATGATGACTCCACATTGCCTACGAAGTTGATATCCTTCTGCTCCTTCAATAAATCGTATGTAGCCTTAGCTTGAGCATTACCCTTGCCCTCCTCTTCGCCGATGTTGAGCAGTCCCACGCGAGGATTCTCAATGCCGAGTACAGACTCTGCAAAGATAGACCCCAGCAGACCATACTGAGCCAATACCTCAGGGCGGGCATCAACATTAAGACCTACGTCAAGCAGCAAGCCGCGACGATTCATCACAATGGGCATCAGTGTTGAGATAACGGGGCGGATAACACCCTCGATAGGCTTTATCACCTGCATGCAACCCACCATCATAGCACCCGTTGAGCCTGCGCTGGCAAAGCCGTCGATCTTACCCTCTGCCAAGTGGCGGAATCCCACCGTCATGCTTGAGTCCTTCTTAGCTATGAAAGCCTTAGCGGGGTGGTCACCCATCTCGATAACCTCGGTAGTGGCTACGATGTCGAAATTGTCGGCCGAGCAGTTGTGTTTCTTCAGCAGCTCATGGATACGCCTCTCATCACCGAATAGCACGATGCGGCTATCCTTACCAATCTTCTTGAGTGCCATCACAGCACCCTCCACAGCCACCTCAGGGGCAAAGTCGCCACCCATAGCGTCGATACCGATTTTTAACATATAGGGGTTATTTAAGTGTCGGTTAATAAAAATTAAGAGAGAGCGCACCTAATAGGGGCTCTCTCCATACGTTGTGTAAAACACTACTCAGCCTTCTTCTCGATAGCCAACTTGCCACGGTAGAAACCGCACTC
>CAYLRH010000051.1:0-7748 GCA_964385905.1 uncultured Alistipes sp. | reverse complement strand
TCGTAACAGGTACGCTGACCGTTGTGGATGGCGGATTTGACGCATTCTCAATATAAAACATTGATATTATGTTTCTTTGCAAGCAATCCTGGCGTTGGTACGGGCCAAATGACCCCGTTACGCTGAGCAATATACGTCAGGCAGGAGCGACAGACATTGTTCACGCCCTGCACCACATCCCCAATGGCGAGGTGTGGACGGTGGAGGAGATTCAAAAGCGTCAGCAGATAATAGCCGATGCGGGCCTACGGTGGAGCGTTGTGGAGAGCGTCCCCGTACACGAACACATCAAGACACAGGAGGGTGATTTTCAGCTCTATATCGACAACTACAAGCAGTCAATCCGCAACCTTGCCGCGTGTGGTATCCACTGCATTACGTACAACTTCATGCCCGTCTTGGACTGGACCCGCACCGACCTTGCTTACGAGGTTGAGGATGGCTCGCGTGCCCTGCGTTTCGAGCGCGCCGCATTTATGGCTTTCGACCTCCATATCTTGCGCCGTCCTGCGGCCGAGGCGGAGTACTCTGACGAGGATAAGGCAATCGCTAAAGCTCGCTATGAGAGCATGAGCGATGAGGAGCGTGAACGTCTGACACGCAATATGATAGCAGGCTTGCCTGGCTCAGAGGAGAGCTTTACTGTGGAGCAGTTCCAGCAGGCTTTGGACCGCTATAAGGATATTGATGCGGAGCGTCTACGAGCCAACCTAATTTACTTCCTCAAGGAGGTGTGCCCCGTGGCTGACGAGTGCGGCTCGGAAATGGTTATCCACCCCGATGACCCACCCTACCCCATCTTGGGTTTGCCGCGCATAATGTCCACAGCAGAGGATTTCCGCCGCCTGATTGAGGCTGTGCCTAACCGCTCGAACGGTTTATGTCTATGCACAGGCTCGTTTGGTGTGAGGGGCGACAATGATTTACCCGCAATGATGCGCGAATTTGGCAACAGAGTGGGCTTTGTACATCTGCGTTCAACGCGTCGCGACGCAGAGGGTAACTTCCAGGAGGATAATCATTTGGAGGGAGATGTGCCGATGTATGAGGTGATGAAGGCCTTCCTTGAGATTCAGCAACAGCAGGGCCGCAGCATTCCGATGCGTCCCGACCACGGCCATCAGATGTGCGACGACCTGAATCGCAAGTCCAACCCCGGCTATTCGTGCTACGGCCGTATGCGCGGCTTGGCTGAGTTAAGAGGCTTGGAGATGGGAATAGCGTATTCGATTTATAAATAAAGAAAGGTAGCCTGATAGGCTACCTTTTTATTTTAGCACAAATTTCAGCAATGCCTCGGCACACGCCTCTGGTTCCTCAATAAATCCCATATGGCCCGACTCCTCTAACCACGCAACCTGAGCCTGGGGATGGCGAGCGACAATCTCCTCGGCAACCTCTACGGGGATATACCCATCTTTTTTGCCCATGATAAACAGCTGTGGTACAGAAGATTTGCGCAGCATCTCGTTCTGGTCTGCACGTTCAATCATACCACCCAGCAGAGCCACGATACCATCATCCTCGGTGATGTGAACACACTCCTCCAAATCCTCAATATAACTCTTGAGTCGCTGGCGGTTATGTGGGGCAAAACCCGCTTCGGGGGCCACGCGAGCTAACGCATCCTTCTTTCCGGCACGTACCAAAGCTATCTCGCGGCGGCGATTCTCCTTCTTCACATCCGTATCGGGGTTGGGTGTAGAGCTGAGCAGCACCAAGCCCTCCAACTGCTCCGAATGGCGAGCACAGAAAGCCAGCGCAACATAGCCACCCATCGAGTGGCCAACCATTGTAACCTTCTCAATCTCCAGCGATTTCAGCATTTCGTACAGAACAACTGCCACCATCTCCATGGTATGCACCTCGCCCTTCACCTCCGAGATACCATGTCCGGGGATATCGACCGTAATAACTCGCACCGAGGGGGTCAGCAGCTTCACAAAATCGTCCCATACATACATCGACTCCAGATAACCGTGCAGTAACACCACACACTTCTCGCCAATACCCGAATCGGCTATATGCAAGGCCGTAGAGCCAGCCATCAAAAATTTCTCTTTCATAAACATCTGTTTTAATACTTCAAAAATACGAAAAAAAAGATTAGAACAATCACAACACGCATTTTTTCGGCCATTGCATAGTCGGAAAGTTGCAGTATGAGATAAATTATTTGCTTCTCGCGCTAAATATTACTATTTTTGAACATTATTTGGCGTAGTGTGCTTCATTCCAATGGCGCGAATATTGCCACAACGTCCCAAGCCCCAAAGACAAGGAGAGCAAACAAAGAGAAAATAACCAACAGGCTAAGGATGAGTAAGCAACGATTTATTTTGATACTGCTGCTGAGCATATTATGCTCGGCATGTAGCGTCACACGCAAACTCAGCCAAGGCGAATACTTTCTGCAACGCGTAGAGATAGATGCCGACCACAGCATCCCAAAGGCCGAGCGCATAGATGCCACCACATTGGAACAATACGTGCGCCAAACCCCCAACAAACGTTTCTTGGGTACAAACTTCTACGTGTGGGCCTACAATTTAGCAAATCCCGACAAAGATAATTGGTGGAACAACCTCAAGCGCAAGGTTGGTGAGGAGCCCGTGCTATTGGATATGTCGCTCACGCACAAGAGTGCGCAGAATCTCAAGACATATATGGACTCGCGCGGTTACTACTCATCGAAGGTTGATTACGAGATAGACACCACACGTCGTCGCAAACGTGCCTACGTCACATATCGCACCGAGCAGGGCGAGCCATACCGTATAAAAAGTATATCGTACGACTTCCGCGACAGATTATTGGCCCCCGTAATTGAGGCCGACACGGCTCAATCGTTGATAAAGGTGGGTAACATTTTTGATATAACAGCTCTCGATAAGGAGCGCGAACGCATAGCCACATACCTAAACAACAGAGGATATTACAACTTCTCAGTAAATAACATAGAGTATCGTGTGGACACATTGGGTGGCGACCGCAAGGTGGGCATACGCATGATTGTACGCCGTAACATCACCGGTTACAACGAACGAGGCGAGGCTATAAGCGAGAATAACAGAATATACCGCGTAAGCGAGATAAACGTAATATCCGACTACAACCCCGCCGTTGACCGCGATGTGCGCCAGCGCACGATGCTCGACACGACCTATTACAAGGGGTTGAATATAATCTCAAACGGCAAGCCCAACGTGCGTCCCGCCGTATTGCATACCGCAATACCCATGTCGCCCAATACAACTTACAGCGCCTCGGAGGTTGACCGCACGTACAACGAGATTATGTCGCTCGGCTACTTCAAGAGCGCTCGTATCGCCTTCGAGGAGATTCCTCGCGGGCAGAACGACACATTAGTGGTAAACTACGCAGGTGAGGGCCGCACGGCATACTCGCCCAAGAAATTTGATGACATTGAGGAGGGTTACCTGCGTTGCTACATCCTCGCCTCACCCACACTCAAGCAGGGCTTCAACGTGGAGTTAGAGGGTAGTACAACGTCGAGCTTCTACGGCCTAAGCGCTACGGTGGGATACCAAAACCGTAATCTTTTCCGCGGCGTGGAGACTCTCAACGCCTCTGTCACATTCGGTTACGAGTACATGAAAGCGCCCAACACCAGCAAACGCCGAGCCAACGAATTAGGCTTTGCCGTAGGCCTTTCGTTCCCGCGATTCATACTCCCCTTCCGCCTCTCTACGCGCAACATCAACATGCCACGCACAAAGGTGGAGGTGTCATACAACTATCAGGACCGCCCATACTACCGCCGCGACCTGTCGCGTGCCACGTGGACCTACTCATGGCGTAGCATGAATGGTCGTTATAGTTATCAGTTCCGCCCCATTGACCTCAACTGGATTAATGTCGGATATATAAACGAGGAGTTTTTCAACTCGTTGGAGAATGAGTATCTGCGCCAGAGTTATCTCACGCAGGCCATAGTAGGCCTGTCGGCATCATACACCTACAACAACCAGAGCAAGAATGTGGGGGGCAATGCCACATTGATGCACATCAACTTCGAGTCGTCGGGTAATTTACTCAATCTCTTCGAGCGCGCCTTCTCAAAGAAGACTCCCGAGGGGTATTACAACATTCTCGGCGTGCGTTATTCACAGTATGTGCGTGGAGATATAAGCGCAAGCCGCAAGATTGTTCTCGGCCCCAAGACTGCCATCGCAGGACGCATCTTTGCTGGCGTAGGCGTGCCATACGGTAACTATACGGCTCTGCCATTCGACCGACTATTCTATGTAGGAGGTAGCAACAGTATGCGAGGCTGGTCACCGCGAACTCTCGGCCCGGGAAATACTCCTGCGCAGAACACGCCCTACCCCGTGCAGATGGGCGATATGCGATTAGAGGCCAACCTTGAGTTCAGATTCCCCATCTGGGGCATGTTCAACGGTGCTACATTCCTCGATGCGGGTAATGTATGGTATCTCAACCGCGACAAGGGCGAAGTGCCTGAGGATGGCGTGTTCCACTTCGACAGATTCTACAAGCAACTCGGCCTTAACACGGGCTTGGGCTTGCGTGTGGATATTAAATTTGTCATCCTGCGTCTGGACTGGGGTATTCGTCTGCACAGCCCCAATGAGCCTGCGGGAGAGAGGTGGATTCATAACTTCAAGTGGAAAAATACGGCGCTTAACTTCGGTGTCGGATATCCATTCTAACTCGTAAAATTCCACTCCCGTACGCCTCCAAACAGGGGAAGCGAGGGAATTTCATCCGAATTTAAAGGCACAAAAAAAGTGGTGAGATGTCTGGCAACAAATCACCACCGTGTTAGGTTAGTTAGGTTAATGAGAACTGTGGGTTGCCCCACATTGCTAACACAAAGATAATATAATTTTTCTCATCTGCAAAACAAAAGCTCCCTTTTTGAGATAAAAAAGCGCTCTTGCAGTCCTTAGTTTTTAAAAAATTTAACCAATATCCATTATAGCGCCACGCCTCCCGCGACATCATCACCGGCAGCATAGCGTCCGCTAACAGCTCCAGCACCACTCTGTGCCCCAGCAACCAAGCTGTTACAATGCGTAGAGCGATAGATGGCGGGCGTGGTGCCGTATTGCTTTTTGAAAAGTTTTATAAAATGCGATGTGTTGGGGAATGTACACTCGATACCAATCTCCGATATCGACTTTGAGGTCGAGATAAGCAGAAGGCGTGACTGAATGAGTCGCTGCTGAATAAACCAACGATGTGGCGGCATATAGAAATGACGCTTGAACTCCTTCTTGAACGAGGTCAACGAGCGGTTGCTCTTCTCGGCTAACTTCTCAATAGATACATCGCTGAAGATATGCGAGTAGATTATCTGCTCGAAGTTATCACGAGCCGAGTCAACATTGTTCAACACCTTGCTCTTTAGGCAACCATCCACCTGCGAGATAATAAGATAAATCAACTCCGTCATCTTGATATTCTCGGCCGTCTCGTCGTGCATAAAGTTGTCATCATGCAGATAACTGGCAGCATGGTTGAAGAAGCTGCGCATAGATGGCGAAGCGGGAATGTTGATATGATTCAGGCGACGACAGCGTTCACACTGATGCGAGTTAGTGATATTAATCGAATAACTCATATTCAGGTAAAGCAGAATGCGTTGCAACTGCTCAGGCGCATAATAGACGACAATCTCCTCGAAAGGTCGCCCATCGTCCATTACCTCCTCTACATAGTGATTGCCCACACCCATGTAGAACAATTCTCCCTTAGAGATTGTGTGGCGAGTGTCGCCATAGTAGATATACTTCGTTCCACGCGTCACATAACCGATGGCACATCGGTTGAGTTTTAACATATGTATGCCGGCGTAGCTCGCCTCGACATACTTTACAATAGTCGACTGACTATTGCTTTCAGCAGCTTTCATAATATTAAAATATAGAATTAAAGAAAAATTTCTGTTAAATAATACTCAAAATTAGTCATTATACAGCAATTAATACAATGTTTTAATGTATTTTTGTCAAATATTTTCCCATATTTCTTATTTTAACATCTGAATACTACATTGCGATAAAACAAAAGGGTACAATGCAGCGTGCGCGACGACGAACGAGCATATAGGGCACAAAAAAGGCCTCCACGATGTGGAAGCCTTTTTACTTAGGTTGAATAAGACTATTGATAAGCCTCACCCTCAAGAGCTGCATAAGAGATCTTCAAGGCGTTAGCACGACGAAGCTCCTGCTTAACGTCGGTGATAATACCCATCTTGGTGTACTGGTCAGCCTTGATGCTTACAGTCATCTGCGCACGGTCAGCCTCGTTGAGCTGATCACGCTCTGCACCGATGAAATCACCAATATCCTTTGCAGACTTATATGAGTCGTTCAACTGAATTCGGGGAGCTGTACCATACTTAGCCTGCATGTGAGTTACAGGAACACCAATATTGATAAAGCTAACCAAACTCTTCTTCTCCAACTTCTGAACCTCAGTTGCAGTAGGCAACTTGTAACGTACCATAAGCTCCTGCTCTCGCATAGATGTTGACACCATGAAGAAGAACAAGATCATGAAGATAACGTCAGGAAGAGAAGCGGTTGAGATTCCGGGGACCTCTTTCTTGTCGCCCGATTTTTTCATTACTGCCATAGTTCTACCTATATTTAAACGTTACTTCTTAATACCTTTACGGGGCTCAGCCTCAGAAATCTTCTGGGGAACGGCCTTAGTAATTGCGCTACGCTGGTCCTCATTAAGCTCAGCGAACTTGTTACCAAACTTCTGCATAGCTACATCATCACGAACCTCGTTGAAAGCACGAGAAAGCTCGTTCTGAACCATGATATAAACCTCATAGTTAGTATCACGGGTAGTCTGCAGAGAGATAACGCCCTCACTCACAGGATAAGTCCACTTAGAGCCATCCTCCATCTCGATTTCGGTCTCCTTCTTCTCGGGAAGGTTCTCGTCATCACCTACATTGAGGATAAACTCCTTAGCCTTGTCCTTCAGACCGCGAATATCCATAGACTCATCACCAGCCATGATCTGACCTGCTGCGTTAACGAACACCAACAAAACGTTGCGCTCCTTAACTTTTGCATCCTCTACCTTAACGTCCTCGGGCGGCAGTGGCGGAAGCACACGCGACAAGCCCTTATCGGTACTCATTTGGGTAGCAACGAGGAAGAAGATGAGCAACAAGAAAGCGATATCGGCCTGAGAGTCGGCGCGAACTTCGGGTGTTTTTCTTGGATTTGCCATTTCTACCTCCTTTTTATTTTAATGCATCAGAAATGAATGAATATACAGCAGCGATAGCAGCAGCGATACCTGCTACATATGTAACCATGATTGATGCGTCAGAGATAACGGTAGGCATACGATCGAAGGTACCCATAGTATTGAGGTCGATAATCTCGTAAGTATGACCCTGAGCAATAACATAAGCAGCAACTACGACTACAACACCAAGAACTACTGTAAAAAGTGTGCTCTTAATACTCTCAGGCTTCTGGAACATATCCCAGACTGCTGAGAAGAGAGCAGCTACTATACCAAAGGCGAGCAATGCATAACCCCAGTAGAGGTTACCACCAACTGCAGTTGCGGTCTCAACGGTAGGCTCACTGGGAGTCGATACCAATGCCCAAACCAGCAACGCAATTGTAACTGCCATAAGGGTATATGAAAAATATTTAATTACTTTTCCCATTGTTAAAAATCTTTTTAAGCTCTTAATTATTTCTTGTTGTAAGCGGTCAAGATGT
>CAYLRH010000050.1:0-7784 GCA_964385905.1 uncultured Alistipes sp. | reverse complement strand
ACCTTGATTCTCGTCGATCCTATGCTGGCTACGGGAACGTCGCTGGTTTTGGCCTATGAGGCACTTCTTGAGAAGGGAGGCACGCCTGAGCATACCCATATTGCGGCAGTTATCGCCAGCGAGCAGGGTGTGGATTATGTTACGCGTCACCTGTCGCCCCGCTCAACAACGTTGTGGCTTGGTGCTGTTGATGCGGAGCTTACGTCGCGCTCTTACATTGTGCCTGGTATCGGTGATGCTGGCGATTTGGCTTTTGGAGAGAAGTAATCAGTCATATATAAGAGTTAAGGTGTCATTGAAAAATGACACCTTTTTTTGTTTCATAAGGATTTTTTGGTATATTTGTTTACTATATTATCCCAAACTTACTACTATGAAGAGATTTGTACTGTTATTTCTGGTATTGTGTATTGCGACAACCGGAGTTTTTGCTCAAAAGACAGATAAGAAAGAGCGTAAGAACGAGAAGTATTCGCTTGAGCGAATGGAGTTGAATCGTATCTGGAAGAATCGAGGAGGTTATTTCAATATGTCTTACGTGAAACAAAATGTAAAGAATGATTTGACCCCAGATTTTAATCTTAATAGCGACTGGGGTGCGTCAATTAAGCTGGGGTAGAACATTCTATCTGCACAAGAAACCTATTGGCAAGGTGCTGAAGTTTGGATTGGACTGGACGTGGCTTGATATCAACGGTGCTGGATATAGCGATTTGCAGGAGTATGACGAGTATGAGAATGCGTATGTCAATTTGAAGACCTATCAAGCCGAGATTGGTATGCAGTTCGGTCCCTCTATCACGGTTAATCCTGTGCATCACCTGAAGATAGGTGCGTATTTCCGCGTAACACCTTGCTACTCGGCGATATATGTCCCCGATTATGAGGCTGTGTGGGGTAATTATGCAACGTTCTTCAACGTGGGCGGTACTATTTGCATGGAAGGTGCTATCTGTGGGTGTGGAGTATCGTCAGGGTGGTGCGAAGTACAAGAGTCTTATGGAATCTGATATCGACCTTGTAAACATGATGGGTAAGTTCAATACCAGCTCTATGCGATTCTATTTTGGTTTTAGGTTTTAGCATTTAATAGGGTGTCCTGAAAGGACACCCTATTCTTATTTCTCCTTGATGCTAACCGTGCGTGTTGTGGGGTCAAAACTTACGATACCCGTTGTGAATAGTCGCTCGATGTGACCACTGCGTATCATCTCCTCGGTGGGCAGGATGTGGAGTTGTGGCGGAGATATGAGGGCTACCGAGTCGCACAGCTCAAGAGCTATATCCAACTCATGCGTCGAGAAGAGGATACACTTATTCTCCTCGTGCGCCAGCCTTCTGAGCAGAGTACATAACTCATATCTGTTGGGCATATCGAGAAATGCCGTCGGCTCGTCGAGCAGGATTATAGGTGTCTGCTGAGCCAATGCACGGGCAATCATAATGCGCTGACACTCACCGTCTGACATACGGTCCATCGTCTTGTCGGCGTAGTCGCTCATTGCAACCGATGCGAGTGCCTGCTCAACGATGTCATTGTCTTGACTCTGCATTCGTCCAATCCAGTTTGTGTATGGTGCGCGGCCGAGTGCCACAACATCGCGACAACGCAAGTTGGCAATACGCACCTTATCGGTGGTGACGAAAGCTACCGTTGTCGCCAGCTCGGCAGGCGATATTTCAGCTATCGACTTGCCATTGAGAGCAATACTGCCCCCTCGAATCTCTCCTAATTGCGCTATGGCGCGTAGCAGCGTACTCTTTCCCGTACCGTTACGTCCGACAAGAGCTGTCAGGTGACCACGCTTCACCTCGCCCGTAAGCGAATGGATAAGCGTACGGTCGCCATATCCTAATGAGAGATTTTCGAATCGTATCATCGTTATACAATATTTTTATTACGAATCACCACCCACACAACAATTGGAATACCCAGCAGAGCCGTGATGGTGTTTATCGGCAGGGTGAGCAGCTTTGATACTATGTCGCAAACAAGTAGTGCCACAGCACCCGTCAGTGCTGCCGCAGGCATCAGCGTGCGGTGGTCTGCATCGCTGAAGATAAGTCGTGCAACGTGGGGTATTGCCAGGCCGATAAAGCCAATCGGACCGCAGAATGCAGTAACGGTACCTGCCAAGAGTGTTGTGGAGAGCAGGATAAGCGAACGTGTGCGCGTGATGTTGAGTCCCATCGTGCGGGCGTATGACTCGCCTAAAAGTAGCAAGTTGAGCGGTTTGATGACACTCACCGAAATTAGTAGTCCCGCAATGATTGTCGGGGCAATGAGTGCGAGTTGTGATGTGGAGACATCACCGAGCGAGCCCATTGTCCATATAACGAAGCTCTTTAGCGCCTCCTCGTTGCTTAGGTATTGCAGAATCTGCACAATGGCGCTCACGCCAGAGTCAATCATTATACCGAGAATCAGGATTACCATAATATCTTTTATGTGCTTGCTGACGCTGGCAACAATTACTAATATTGCCGCAGCACCAATCCAAGCTGCACCGGCCGTTCCTAATGTGGTTATCATCGTGCCTTGCGCGATGCCGAGCAGGGGCGCTCCCAAGATAAAGAGTGCCACGCCGAGGCTGGCTCCCGAACTCACACCCAATACATAAGGTCCTGCCAACGGGTTCCGGAATAGAGTCTGCATCTGCAAGCCACTTACCGACAGCGCCGCACCGGCAAGAATGGCCATCGTGGCCTTCATCAGGCGTATGTCGAGAACAATCTTCCGCGTAACGGGGTTACATTCACCGCCCGTCAGTGCCGCCCACACGTCGCGTGCGGCAATACCCACAGAGCCAACCATCATATCCACAGCAAAGAGTATCACGGCTACGATGGCAAGCGCGGTAAAAAGTATTATGGAGCCTCGTTTCATCTCTATTTAAGCTGTTTGTAATAGTATAAATTCTCCTTTCCGCCTTGCATGATTGTGACTAAATCCTGCAAAATCACATCGGGACGTACCACGCCCGACTCCCAGAAGTCGGAGCCGCCTTGTGGCGTTTGACGACCATTGTTGTTATATACCTGCATTTGGCTCACGCTTCGCACGTCTGCAAATTTCGGGTTCTGGCGTGTCAGCTCCTCCAAGGTGTTGCATCCGCCCACATTGAGCCAAACATCAGCCTCCGAGGCCCAGATGTACGCCTGCTCCATATCTACCGGCTGAGAGGAGTTGTCGTCGCCCTCGATTGTGACGGGGTCTCCTCCAGCATCACGAATTAGACGTGCCATGTAGTTTTGGTGCGATGGTATAAACCACGAGTCGCGGTAGGGAGTGTTGAGCATCACGCGCTTGCGCTCCTTGTCGGGGATGTTGACCTCGGCAGCAAGTTTTGTATATCGCTCGGCAATCGACGTGAACAACTGCTCGGCCTTTGGGCGTATGCCCGTAGCTTCTCCTACGGCCACCAACCACTCGGCCTTACCAAGCGGAGAGGATTCGACGTATTCGCCCAAATACAGATAGGGTATGCCCAATTCACGCAGTTTCGACTCCATGCCACTCGCTCCCGTTACGCCGTAGAGCAACACAAGGTCAGCATCGAGTGCGAGTAACATCTCGTAGTTTATATTATTGTCGTACCCGACATCGCCAATCTGTTCGCGGTTTGCCACCACATACTCATCCGAGATGAAGTTTATGCCCGACACTCCCGCGATACACTCCTGCTTGTCAAGAGCCGAGAGCATTGCCACATAGCTCGATGACATGCAGACGATGCGTCGGGCATCGTTGTTGATACGTTGTACACTTCCCGTCGAACTGAACTCTCCGTCACGGTCAATCAGTAACATATGCTCCACGCCCTTGGCCCCCTGCCACGGATTTTTCACAACGATAAGTGTCGATTTCCCATCCTTGCAGCCTCGAATCTCAAATCCCGAAGCGTATGTGGGGGTATAAATCTCCTCGGTAAAGAGTGCGACATCGAATGGAGCGCCGCTTGAGCACCCCATAAGTAGTGCCAGTGATATAATGTATGTAAAGATGCGAACCATGTTTTATCTGTTGCGAATATCCTGATGGATGGTTTGTAAAATAGCCTTGCCCTCGATTTCCTGTCGATTGCAGGTAGACTCCGAGCCGCTATTCTCGATAATATCGTTGCGTGTGCAGTCGAATATGGTGTAACCTTCAGCGTCAACCACGCCGAAAGCATTGTTATAGCTCCAGAAAGCGTAGTGGGGTGAGTCTGCGTTGAAAATATCGTGGCTGAAGGCGAAGTCGCTATGCTCGACATTCAGCTGCGCAAGGAGCGTAGCCGCCAAATCGGCCTGCGAGCAGAAAGTATCAACCTGCACGCCTCCCTGCTTGATTGCACCACCAGTCCATATCATCGGTATTCGTTGGCGTGCCAGCGAGCCCGTTGTGAGCTCTTCGGGGTAGGGCATGCCGTGGTCGGCAATGAGTATTACGAGCAGATTATCCCATGCGGGGGACTCTTGCCAGCGCTTAATCATCTCGCCCACATGGTGGTCGGTGTAGGCGACCGAGTTAAGAATTTTATTCTCGAAGGCTGAGTAATTCACATCGAAGGGCTCGTGCGACGAGAGAGTAAGCAGAGTTGCAAAAAATGGTTCTCCCTTTTGCGAAAGACGAAGCACCTCGTCGGCAAAGTAGGGGCATACAACATCGTCGGCATAGCCCCATTTGTTGGTTGGTGCGTCGAACGACATCTGTGCTTTGTCGGTAATCTGCTCAACCCCCGTACCGTAGAGGTAGGATATGGTATTTGTGAAGTTGGCATCGCCACCATACATGAAGCTCGTCGCATACCCCTCCTCCTTGAGCGAGCGGGCTATGGCGGGCAGGGTGTGAGCCTTCTGTGGATACTTCATCACCGATACAACGGGGTGTGCCGGGAAACCACTCATGACAGCTACCGTGCCACGGTCGGTGCGGTAGGAGTTGGCATACATATTCTCAAACCAGATTCCCTCATGCCTCAATTGTTGCAGGCGGGGAGCTACGGCACGGCCTTCGACCACCTCGTCAACAACGGTACGCCCCAGGCTCTCCAGCATGATAAGCACCACGTTTGGCCGAGAGTTTTTGAGTATTGACTCAGTACCAGTGCCATGTCCATCGTCGGCCAATGTGGAAAATATCTCGGCGCACTCTTCGTCGGTGAAGTATCGGTAGTCGCTATCTTTAAGCTCCGAGCGTGCTGCCGATGAGAGGAAAGAGAATATGGGGTTTGTCGCAGCTTGATTCAGGAACATGTTGTCGCTGAAATATACCTTGCTCACATTTGCCGGAGCAGTGTCCAGACCTCCGCGAATTGCAAGGAAAAGCAGACCGCCCACGAAGAGCATTGCAAATGTCGATACTATGCGTTGCTTGATGTTTTGCTTTACGATGCGATATAGCTTTGTGATAGGTTTCCACGAAATGTAGAGTAGCGCACCATAGGCAAAAAACAACAGAAGCGTAGGCCACAAGTCGCTCCATGTCACGCTTGCAGCGGCCTCCTTGGGTGTGCGAAGATAAGGTATGATGGTGCTGTCAAGACGAAAATCCCAGTGACGGAACAAACCCATATCAACCGCAACGATAAGAGCCACAATGACAGCCATAATGGCGAAATACGCCTTCAGCAAGCGTTGCATCATTCGCTCATGAATCTTCACCCACACGGCAACAAGCATCACTAACCACGGCAGAGTGGTGATGTATCCCGCCGTAGTGGAGTCGAGCAGCAAACCATGCCATACCACACCGAGCAGGTCGGTCGTAGTGGCCTCTGCGGCACGCTCGGCGTACCACATCAGGAACAGCGGCTTCTGCAAGGCCATCAGCAGGAGTGTGATGACGTAGAGTGCTACGATGGTTAATATCTTTGGCAACATTATCGCTCAATTAATAATAATGACACAAAGATATGAATTTTGACGTTCAAAATTCAAAATCGGGGAGTTCAAATTTGTACAATAATCCAAATGTAGAGCAAATAAGTATAAATACGTATCTCGGTCGAGCCTAAAATGAGTACCTTTGTCGAGAAAATAGCCTAATTATTATGAGTGAAATCATAGATTTGATAAATAAAATGTCGCCCTACCTATTGTTGGGCTTTTTGCTGGCGGGTGTGATGCACGCCTTTGTGCCGAGTAGGCTCTATCGTCGTTATTTAGGAGGCTCGTCGCTTCGCTCGGTTGTGAATGCGGCATTGCTGGGTGTCCCTCTGCCTCTGTGTTCATGCGGAGTGATTCCTACGGCTATGTCACTACGTAAGGAGGGCGCATCGAAGGGTGCTGCCGTATCGTTCCTGATTGCTACGCCGCAGACGGGAGTGGACTCAATAATTGCAACCTATTCGCTGATGGGACTGCCTTTTGCCTTACTGCGCCCCATTGCCGCATTTGTTACGGCTTTGGTGGGTGGCCAGATGGTAAATATCTTCGATAAAAAGGACTCCGAGATGGCAGGGGAGGTTGTAGCGACCGAAGAGAAAAAACTCTCTTTTTCGCAGAAGATTATCGCGGCCTTGCGCTACGCCTTTGTCGATATGATGCAGGATATAGGTCGCTGGTTGGTTATAGGTCTTGTTGTGGCGGGGCTTATTACGGTCTTTGTTCCCGACTCATTCTTCGCTCTGTTTGCTGATAATTCGCTACTTAGTATGCTCATCGTATTGCTGTTTGCAATGCCGATGTATCTCTGTGCTACGGGTTCTATACCCATCGCGGTGGCATTGATGATGAAGGGCCTCTCGCCCGGTACAGCGCTGGTGTTGCTTATGGCAGGCCCTGCTGTAAATGCAGCCTCGATGCTGGTTGTGGGCAAGGTGCTGGGACGACGCACGCTATTGTTATATCTGGCTTCGATAATTGGTGGTGCTATGGCGTTTGGTTTGGGCGTGGATTACCTCCTGCCACGCGAGTGGTTTACCGTAGCCATAGATAATATACATAATTGTGGTATGCATGGCGGATTTTATTTTAATATTATCTGCTCTGTTGTATTGGCATTATTGCTTGTAAATGCTCTGGTACGCAGATTCACCCATAAGGAGCAGTGCGTGGAGCAGGCGTGTGAGTGTAGCGAGCAGACCTATTGCATCGAGGGCCTACGTTGTAACCACTGCCGTGCAAATGCCGAGAAGGCTATCGCTCAGTTGGAGGGCGTGGAGAGCGCGGAGGTCGATTTGCCTACGGGACGTGCTGTTGTGCGTGGCCGTGTGAGCGAGGAGCAGGTGCGTAAGGCTGTGGAGGCATTAGGATTTAAATTGCGAGAAAAATAAAACCTAAAAACATACGAAGATGAAGAGACTTTTTAAGATTATGGTGTGCGCAATCGCACTCTTTGCATTTGCAGACGTAGCTCAGGCTCAGCAGCCCGAGGGTAAGCGTCTTTTGTTGAATATCGTACGCAAGGTGAAGCCCGAACATGTGGCCACGCTGCGCGACTCTTTCCTCAAGTGCCGCGTGGAGACACTCAAGGAGGAGGGTTGCGAGCGTTATGAGATTTACCAGTCTTGCGAGGACCCCACAATCTTCTTTATTTATGAGATTTGGACCACCGAGGAGGCGCATCGCCAGCACAATGCTACACCCCACGTGAAGATTCACTCTCAGGAGTGCCGTGGCATCAACGACCCCGATTTTAAGGGTGAATTTATCCGAGTATTCATTGATTAGGGGTGATAAAACCTGTAAAAACAATTGCAACAGACACTTTTGACCGAAAAAATAGGGAAAAATTTTGTTTTCGAGAAAAAAGTTGTACCTTTGCACCGCTAAATAGCACAACAACATTTAATTAATTC
>CAYLRH010000049.1:0-7813 GCA_964385905.1 uncultured Alistipes sp. | reverse complement strand
CCCATAATATTTCGTGCCGTCGAGTAGGTCCCCGATGCAAACACTAAAGGCATAACGCCCAAGATAAATGCAAAGGCCGTCATAATAATAGGTCTTACACGCTGTCGGGCCGCGCCGATAGCTGCATCCTGTAGAGAGATGCTACGCGACTCGAAGAAGGTTGTATCGGCATACTCCACAACCAGAATGGCATTCTTTGCAGCCAAACCAATGAGCATGACAAGCGATATTTGCATATAGATATTATTCACATACAGAGCATCTATCGCATGAGCTCCCACCATAGCCGCAAGAGCCCCCACAACGGCAATTGGCACACTCATCAGAATAGCCAAAGGCAATCCCCAGCTATTATACAATGCCGCCAAAGCCAAGAAGACAAACAACAGCGCCAAAGCATATACAGCAGCACCACTCCTCGAAGCATTGGCCTCCTGATACGACATTCCGCTCCACGCCACTCCCACATCATCGGGCAGCACCTCAGCGGCAATACTCTCAATATCTTTCATAACATCTCCCGTAGAGGCCTTGGCCGATGGAGTGACGGTAACGGATATGGACTCATTTAGATTAAACAACGTTATATACTCTACACCAACAGTATCCTTAACCGACACAAAAGCCGATAACGGAACACTCTCACCTTGGTTGTTCTCTACAAAATAGTAATCCAACGAGCGGGCATTTAAGCGTCTGTCGGGTGATGCCTGTATATAAGATTGATATAATTTCCCGAACTTATTGAAGTTGCCGATATAGCTACCGCCCAAGTAAGTCGACAAAGAGTTGTATATATCGGCAAGAGCCACACCCTGACTCAACGCCTGACGTTTATCTATATCAATCCTCCGACGTGGAATATCGGCGCTAAATTGAGTCGAAACAGATGCGATGGCGGGGGAGTGACGCAGGGAGTCCATCAACATTTGAGTCCGCTTGACAAGATATGCCGTACCACGCCCCTCTAAATCCTGCACCTCAAGTGTCACTCCGGAGGTCACACCCAACCCCGGAATTGCAGGCGGGATGAAGGCATAACACTCCGCCTCAGGAATAGCAAAATACAACTCTTCTGTAAGTTGCGAAGCAATCTCGGCAGCCGACAATTTTCTATCAGAATAATCCTTCAGGACAACGAATATTATTCCGCTGTTTGTCGAACTTACACCCGCCATCATATTAAATCCTGCAGCCAACGAGGTAAACTCCACATCGGTACGTGCGGCAACAACCTGTTCCACATGACTCATGGCACGCATGGTTGTCTGCAAAGAGGACGCTTCGGGTGTTCCGACAAACACCATCAGATAACCCTGGTCTTCATCAGGCAGGAATCCAGAAGGCAACATCCGCCACCCAACAACCGTCAGAAGCAGGGTAGCCACAACAAATATTGCCGTTCGGGAGGTGTGTTTCACCATCGTAGCCATGAAATTACCGTAGCTCTCCATGCGCCTGTCAAACCACCTATTAAACTGCGCAAACAGGCCTCTCTCGCTTCTTTTATGCGGTCGCAGCAAGATGGCACATAATGCAGGCGATAGGGTCAATGCGTTAAATGCAGAGAGAACGATAGCCGTGGCGATGGTTATCGAGAACTGGCGAAACAGCAAACCCGATATACCCGAAGTAAACGACACTGGAATAAACACCGCCAGCAATACCACCGTCGTAGCAACGATAGGGGACGACACCTTGCTCATGGCATCAATGGTAGCCTCCACACGATTCATTCCACGCTCGATATTTACCTGCACAGCCTCTACAACCACGATAGCATCATCCACAACCAGACCGATAGCCAGCACCATTCCCAGCAAGGATATTACGTTTAGCGAAAAACCCAACAGCGGGAAGAATATAAACGTTCCCACGAGCGACACCGGAATGGCAACCAACGGGATAATCGTAGCACGCCAATCCTGCAAAAAGAGGTAGATTATCATAATCACCAACACCAATGCGATTATTAGGGTGCGTATAATATCCTTTATTCCGTCCTCAATACTCTGCGTTGTATCCACTACGGTATAGACATTGACACCATCGGGAAGACGGCCCTGCAACTCATCTACAACCTCCTTAACTCGGTCACCCACCTCCACGGCATTACTTCCGGGCTCTTGATATACAACAATCAGCGTAGATGGTCTGTCGCCCAACAGCGAGCGCACGCCATAAGTCTGACTACCGAGCGCCACATCAGCCACATTCTCCAGTCGTACCTCATTACCATTATTATCAAGCGAGAGGACTGTCTGCGAAAACTCCTCGGCCGATGAGATTTGTGGCGGCAATGCCACGGTGTAAGTATATACGGCATCATCGGGAGCCGGCTCCGCCCCGAACTTTCCTGCGGGATAGACAGCACTCTGCACACGAATGGCTGACAGAACTTCATCAAGGCTCAGCCCATAATAGTGTAGCTTATCGGGGTTAATCCATATTCGCATGGCATACTCACCCGCGCCCATGATAGACACCTTGCCGACTCCGTTTATCTTTGCAAGCTGGTCCTCAAGATTTATATATGCATAGTTCGCCAAGAACTCATCGTCATAACGACCATCACTCGCCAAAGCATACACCATCAGAAAACCCGTATCACTCTTGCGGGTAACAACGCCTTGCTCGGTAACGGACTGAGGTAGCTTCGAGGTGGCCGCCGCCACATTGTTTTGGGTAAATATGGCATCCATATCGGGCGACGAACCTATATCGAAAGTCACCTGCATCGACATAGTACCGTCGTTAGCACTCGTTGTCTGCATATAGAGCATATCACTCACACCCATAACCTGCTGAGCCAACGGCACGGCAACAGAATTGTTTACCGTCTCGGCATCAGCTCCCACATACGATGCCGACACCTGCACAACAGGAGGAGTTATATCGGGATATTGCTGAATCGACAAGTCGAACAGCGCCACCACGCCCATCAATGTCATGGCAATAGCCAGCGACATGGCAAAAACCGGTCTTTTAATAAAGAATTCGCCCATGATTACTTAATATTTTTAGGGTCTATCTTAGCTCCGTTATGTAATTTCTGGCTACCCGTCGCGGCTACTCTCTCACCCTCGGCCAGGCCATCAGTGACAATCCAATTGCTACCTACCGTTTCGCCCGTAGTTATTCGGCGATACTCGACCGTATTATCCTCTCTCACCACCCACACCGACTCTACGCCCTGTATTCTATTTACGCACTGTTGCGGTATTAATATTACTCGTTGTTTAGCGCCAATTCCCGCCTGAACTCGGCCATACTCTCCAGCCTTGAGTCGCTGGCCGGGATTCGGGAAATCGACGACTAACGTAATGGTACCACTCGTTGATGATATATTATGCTTCGTGTAATCATACACCCCCTCGTACTCATACTTCCCGCCATCGGCCAAATAGAGTTCAATCTCCGATAGCAGGCCTTTGTTGTCATACGATAATCTATCCGAGCCGGCATGACGCATATATAAGGATGTAGGGATTGCTATCTCAGCCGACAACGTATCTACGTTCGATATGGTTGTAAGCGTCGAGAACTTTGTTCCTGGCCCGACATAATCACCCTCATGAGCCTCTGTCCATGCAATTATGCCATCAATAGGGGAGTAGATATTGGCATATCCCGCTTGCAGCCTTGCGCTCTCCAACGATTGTCGTGCCGACTCCACAGCCGACCGAGCAGAGGCATAGGCCGATGTATATTGGTCAAGTTGCGCACGCGATATAGCGTTGATTTTAGCCAATGGCACGGCTCGCTCATAGTTGTTTCTTGCCTCTACGGCCTGCGACTCGGCTGCGGCAAGTTGAGCCTGTGCTGCATATAGAGTTGTCTTGAGCAGGTCTGCATCCACAACAAAGAGTAGTTCTCCCTTACGCACGGGCATTCCCGCCGAGAAACTCTTTTTCATCAGGTAGCCATTCACACGAGGCTGAATGAGAGCATCGTAATTACTCTTGAGATGAGTCACGAATTCATACCTTAAAACCATCTCCTCGGCCGTAGCCGTAGCGACCTCAATCTTTAACGGAGGAATCTCCTCGGCGGCCTTGCTGCGATGGCGGCACGAGCTACCACACACGGCAATAAATACAAGCAGGAGCAACTCAACTATTTGCATACGAAAAATGTTTTTATTCGTAAGCAAAGAGGTCAAAAAATATGCCATCAGAGCCGTTTTTGTAGCTTTCCAATTGGCTTAAATGCTTTTTACACACGATTTTTGCATGAAAATTATTTGGTTTTTAGAAATTTTCATATATTTGCGAAGATAACAAACCAATAAACAATATTTGACATGAAAAACTTGGTAGATCAGATCAATGCACAGATCGAGGTATTCTCGGCTAATGCGGCTGCTCAGGTAGAGAAGAACAACAAGGCTGCGGGTACTCGTGCTCGTAAGGCTGCTCTTGAGTTGACTAAGCTCTTGAAGGAGTTCCGTAAGGTTTCTGTTGAGGAGGCAAAGAAATAATTTGTTCCCTCATGAAAGTAATAACGGACTGCATTATTGCAGTCCGTTGTTTTTTATATATCCACGCCTGCACGGCGGAATATCTCGCGTTGTGATTCGTCAATGCCAATATTTTCGTCCAGCACCACGGCCTCATTGTGGTCATTGAGATAGTAGCGCCGAGCGGCGAAATCAAACTCCGACGAGAACAGCGATGCACGCATATCGGTGTATGGCGAATAGATTGAGGCCATATCGACCATCGTGTGAAATACCGAATATGTCGTAGCGGAGGCATTTTCGTTATTCTGTGCCGCCAACGTCTTCTCTGGGAACAGTTCTCTGTACATGGGTGAAAACCACGCCAGCGAAGCCACGTGCAACTGGTAGTAGGTTGTGGTGGGCGACGAGTGCAGGAATCGCTCCTCTTTCGTGTCGAGCAAATCCTCGCCATGGTCAGCGCAGTAATACATTGCCGAGCAAAGATTTTCTTGGGATTCAAGGAGGGTAATAATCTCATTCAGGACATAATCCGTATAAATCACCGAATTATCATACGCATTACGAATCTTATCTATATTCTTACTTGAGATAGCCACATCGTCATCAGGTAGGAACTTGGCAAACTCACGCGGATAGCGCTGATGATAACTGAAATGCGAGCCATAAGTATGAAGCACAAACAGCATCTTTTGCGAGGGGTCCTCTTTGAGCGCTTTCTGCATGGCACCGACCAGCTGCCCATCATGATAGGGTGAATCCATATAGACAACAAAATTCGCATCGTTGGCCATGTGGTCAATCATAGCCCCCTGCGGCTGCTGATTAGATATGAAATAGGTGGTAAATCCCGCCTCATTAAAGAGAGCCAAAAGGCCCGAACGCTTATACAGCTCCTCATGCTGAGAGGTATGTACCGATGACAAAATCATCGGCACACTCTTATGCGTCGTATTACTTTGTGTGGTAATCTGTTTGAATAGAGTAACATCATCTCGTTTCGAGAGCAGAGGATTGGTCGCCCGATTGTAACCATACATTTGCCAGTTTGCGGCACGCGATGCCTCACCGATAACCAATACATACACCTCGCGGGCATCCGCTACTGATTTATGCTCGGCGTGATATAGGAAACCCGACGACGTTTCACGATATCTATTTATTTTATGAGATTCCGATATGGCCAGACCTAGATTATAGCTGACATTGACGGGGAATACATCATCACGCAAAACCCGTTTTACGTTACCCTTACATCCAAACACCAAAACTGCACAACCAGCCACAAAGAAAACACCTCCAACAGCGAACATCCATCGGCGAATGGTCTGCTTAAGCATAATCTTCTTGCGAATATGGAGTGTTGCCAGCCACAACAGCGGCAGATATACGACAAATACCAATATGACAGCGGGGTAGATGTTGCTCAACAGCTCCGTTGCTTCACTGGCATTAGTGGTTATAAGATTCAGAAACATATCAGTCGCAACCACCGAGTTACCAAACAGATAGGATAATACGACCTGAAATGCACTGAAAAATATAAAAATGAATCCATACCACACCATCTTTCCCGAGTTACGGGACAATGCTGCAAATATCGTATAACACCCCAGCGGCAATAACACGCCTGCCAAAGCAACCCACAGAGGATTCTTTTCGGTATAGGTAAGAATTAGAATCGGCAACATCAGCGCTGCGATAAATGCCACAGCAAGTAACGTTGCATCATATATTCTCTTTTTAATCATCAAAAAGCTTCGTTTACATTAATAATCAAGCCCTGCGAGTGTCGGCCAAAGCCATAATCTATACGCAAGGCCGTCTGTCCTGCGACAGCCAATCGCAAGCCCACACCTGCGTTGGGCAGAATCTTCGACGTATCGAAGTTCTTATGCGAATCAAAAACGCTACCAGCACCGCCCCATACGCATACTCCGATAGGGCCATAAATGGCCTGGCGCAACTCCAACTGAGCCGTAACCATCTTACGGTCGGTGTAACGGCCTAAATAGTAACCACGCATACGCTCCGAGCCACCCACAGATGGCCAATAAAACCAAGGTGTTGCCGACGACCACAGGTCACCATAGAGGTCAATTGCCATCACTCCGCCACGCCACAGCGGCTGGAAATAGTCGGCCTGCGCCACAATATGCCAAAGCGTCTTATGGTAATTACCCAATACCTTTGATCGCACCTCACCCGTAAGCGAGAGATAAAGACCTCGAGTAGCGGTATGGGTATTATCACGAGTATCATATACTCCTCTTAACGATATACCGCTTGTGAATGCCGAACGGACATCCTGTCCTCCACTCAACAGATACTCTTCACCTCGCACATCAAGGCAATCGCCCTTACCATATCGGAAGTTTATCCCAGCGCCCAACCATAGGCCTCGTACAAAGCGATGCATATAGCGGAATGAGGAGTTAAAATCGCGTAGAGTATATTCTGTTCGGTGATTATTATCTGCGGCATCATATCCCAAGCCCCAGAATCTGACGGGAAGCGAGCCTCCACTTAAATCGTATTGCAGTTTGTCATCTCCAATACCGAAGTTGTTTACACCAGACAGCTGAAGGCGAAAAAAACCATTGACAGAGACCATACCGGACAACGTAGCCGCCGATTGCAGAGCCTTATCTCGGCCCGACTTATATGTAGCATTGGCCGCTGCCGTAACGGCGAAATTAACCTCCTGACTATATGCTACACCTACACGTCCCGTCACCTGTATGTTTTCGCGCTGGGCAAGTGGTCGTGACAGAGAGGATGCCACTCGTTGTATAAAGTTCTTGCGTGAGGCTAATGCGAGATTGTATCTTACGGCATTGTAATCCGTAGGGTCGTAGTAGGTTATACGGCCGCTTCTTGTCGAAATGGTATCTCTATCGGGCATAAAATCCCCCGCCACAGCAATATTTGCCGTGAGCATAGAGATAACAAATGCCAAAGATAACCCTCTCATCGGCTAACGATATGCATCTACAATTTTGTAGAACTCTTGCTGTTCCTCCTTGGTAAGCTCGCCCTTCTTGCAATAGACCAACTCACCCTCCTTGGTTACAATCATCAGCACGAACATATTGTTGCAGTCGCCCAATCCCCACTCCTTAGCTACCGAGCAGTCGGGGTCGGTGATGATTGTTGCATGATTCTTCTCGGTACGTTTACGGGCAATAGCTCGCACAATAGCGTTGGGGAATGTCGTATTTTTAAGATTGATTATACCAAATCCCTCGATATTCTCTCCTGTGGCCAGATGGTTCTCCTCCATCTCTACGGTAAACTCGTGATTCTGGCGATGTTTATCGGGGTCGACATAAAATATCAACACATTCTTCTCAC
>CAYLRH010000048.1:0-7842 GCA_964385905.1 uncultured Alistipes sp. | reverse complement strand
CTGTGACCCCCTGCTCCCAAAGCAGGTGCGCTAACCGGACTGCGCTACATCCCGTTTGTCGTAACATCGTTACGTTGAAATCCTTCGATTCCGTGGCGCAAAGATATACTCTTTTTTCGTTTTACGCAAAGTTTTTGCTGACTTTTTTAATCTATGACAATTGTAAATGTCACTCTTTCGTGGCGGTTGCTGGTGAGGCGTAGGGTGCCGCCGTGCAGGCGTATGATTTGACGTGAGATGGCCAGGCCTATACCTGAGCCGTCGCGTTTGGTTGTAAAGAACGGAGTGAAGATATTCTCGGCAATCTCGTTGGGGATATGACCGCAGTTGTTACTCACGTCGATGATGATATGCTCGGCTGAGTCTATGCGTGACTCTATCCATATGTGGCCCTCGCGTTCGGCGATAGCTTCGCGGGCATTCTTCAGCAGATTCACCAGCACCTGCGTAATAAGCTCCCTATCGGCATATATCATCGTGTCGGCAGGCTCAATATATGTATTGAAGGCTACGCCATCAAAGATTATCATCGCCTTGGCATCCTCTACCACCTCGTGTAGATATATGGGGCTTCGTTGGGGTTGGGGAATACGTGTTACCTGACGGAAAGAATCCACAAACGACATCAGTCGCTCGCTCGTGGAGTGAATAGTTTGCAATCCGTTCTGTATGCGCTCCGTATCGGTGGGTGACGAGAGAAGCGTATTGCTAATTGAAGTTACGGGTGCTAATGAGTTCATTATCTCGTGGGTAAGAATGCGTGTCAACTTTGTCCATGACTCAATCTCCTTCTCGCTAAGCTCGTTGTTAATATCTCCTATTGTGATGACACGCAGCTCCTTGGCATCTTGTAGTAACATGTTGGCACAACTCAGCGAAAGGCTCACCTCGCCCGTTTCGTTTACATAGTGTACGTAGCGGTACTCTCCCTCGCGAATCTTCATAATTGTATCAGCCAATGTATTAGACAGGGGGCGCAGTTGATTTACGTGCGACAGGCGTGTCATGCCGAACAGATTTGTTGCCTTGCTGTTTGCTCGTGCGACGGAGCCGCTGGGTGTTACGGTTATGATTCCAATATTTGCGTACTCCATTATCAACTCCATAAATCGCTCTTTCTCTTGAATCTGCAATTTGGTGGCATCCAACACCTCCTTGATTCTGTTCAGCGAATAATTCACCAGCGCATTGTCCGATACTTTCGGATTGTCGCTAAGACGAAATGAGAAGTCATCGTTTTTCAACATATTGAACACCAAATCAATGCGTTGTATAATATCGTGATAAATGCTAAAGAGTGACTTGATGGATAGAATCAGTATTGGCGCAGCCACAATAAGCAGATAACGCGACTTGAGATAAAACGTCACAACGGTTAATGCCGCCGATATGAATATCATCAACACGCAATTTACAATTCGGTGGTATGGAATCTTACGCTGCTTCATAGGTCGTAGCGCTTAATCTTATTGTAAAGAGTCTGGCGAGTTATTCCCAACCGACGTGCCACAACCGTCAGGTTGCCATCGCATTGCACCATTGCCTCGCGAATCATGCGACGCTCCATATCCTCCAATGTGGAGCTGTCGCTCTCTTCCTTTGCAGGTTGTAGATTCAACAATTCTGTATCAATATCTCGGTTGTCGGCCATGATGACGGCCTTTTCTACCGTGTGCTGTAACTCGCGGATATTTCCCTCCCACGTGTGATTGCTCATCGCCTCTATTGCCCGCTGAGTAAATCGTAGCTCTCCTCTGCCGTACTTGTCGGCATATTTTGCCAGATATATCTCGGCCAACGGGGCTATATCCTCGCGTCGGTTACGCAGTGCGGGGAGGTCGATATGGATGGTGTTTATTCGATAGAGCAGATCCTGACGAAACGTACCCTCGTTTACCATTGCCGTAAGGTCGCGGTTTGTGGCCGAGATAAGACGTATGTCGACCGAAGTAGTTGTGTTTGTTCCCAAGCGGATTATCGACCTGTTCTGCAAGGCTGTCAGCAACTTAGCCTGCATGGCAAGCGATATGTTCCCAATCTCGTCCATAAAGAGTGTGCCCGAATTTGCCGCCTCGAACTTACCTTCGCGGTCGGAGTGTGCATCGGTGAAGGCACCTTTGGCATGGCCGAATAACTCGCTCTCGAATAGCGATTCGGGTATAGCTCCCATATCGAGGCTCACCATCGGGCGGTTGCGCCTTAACGACATGCGGTGTATTTCGCGTGCCAACATCTCCTTTCCTGTTCCATTTTCGCCCGTAATGAGGATATTGGCATCTGTTGCAGCCACCTTGTCAACCATATCACGAATACGCTGCATTACGGGGCTTACTCCCCAAAACATCGGCGTGTATGCTCTTCCGCCTTCGCCGCTATTTGATCTCCTTGCTCCACGACGTAGTGCATAGGCATTCCGTAACGAGGCGATAAGCCGCTCATTATCCCACGGCTTGACAACAAAATCGACAGCCCCGTGTTGCATAGCTTTTACAGCTAATTCTATGTCTGCATAAGCCGTAAATAGAACAACCTTTACATCGGGAAATTTTTCGACTATCTGCCTAAGCCAGTATATACCCTCGTTGCCCGTATTTATGCCCGCGCTGAAGTTCATGTCCAATAACACTACGTCGGGTTCATCGGCTCGCATCGTGGAGATTAGGTTATTGGGTGATGATATGCCGTTTACCTGCACGAAATGTTTGTCCGTCAATAACTTGACGGCTGATAGAATACTTCTGTTATCATCAACGATAAGTAATTTTCCTTGCTTGGGCATAAAATGGTTTTTTACAAAAATAGATGTTAAAATGCAGATTGTCAAAAAAAATTACGCGAGTGTCAAATTTTTAGACATTTTTCGAAATAGCCCACGGGGCCAAACTCCTGAACAATAATGATATAGCCATTTTGGCACGGTTGCGGCATACTCTTTCGTAAACGAAAATACAAACAAAAAATAACTATGAAAAGAGGCCTTTTATCGTTGGTGGTGTCAATTTTATTGACACCATGTATGGCTCAGAAGCTATCACTCGACGAGTGCATGGCGTATGCCGTACAAAACTCAATCTCTGTTGGACGTCAGGAGATTGCCGTAAGTGATAACCAGACAGATGTCAATTCAAAAATCATGAGCCTGCTGCCATCGGTGAGCGGTTCTACGGGAGGCTCGTTTAGTTTTGGTCGTTCGATTGACCCCGAAACAAACAGTTATCAAAGCCGTACCACATTCAGCAACTCATATGGCCTCTCAGCCTCAATGACACTCTTTTCGGGTTTCTCGGCCATAAATGCAATTCGTGCTGCAAAGGTAGCGCGTGCTATTGGACTTGAGGAGTTGCAGATTGCACGCGATAATGCCGCATTGAATACCATGTCGGCGTACTTCGATGTGGTGTATTATGCCGGTGCTGTCGATATTGCCGAGGAGCAGCTGGCAAAGGGCCGCACCGATTTACAAAACATAGAGAAACTATTGGAGCTGGGGCTAAAGAGCCCTGCCGAGGTGGCCGAAGTAGAGGCGCAGGTGGCGTCGTACGATTATATGCTTATCACGCAGCAGAATAATTATCAGATGGCTCTATTGAAGTTGCGTGATGAGATGAACTATCCCACCGACCGCCAGCTGGAGATTGATACGAATATCCCAATTCAACTTATTGCTCCTCAGGCGTCGCTTAAGCAGGTTATTGAGTATGCCATGGAGTTCAACCCCAAGGTGCGTAATGCCCAGCTCTCGGTGCGTGAATCGAAACTTAATCTTTCGCGGGCAAAAGCCTCTTTCTATCCCAGCATAACAGCCACAGGAGGTTACAGCACAAGTTTCTACACCGACATGGATAATAGTGCTGCGTACGCCTCATGGTGGAATCAGTTTCGCGATAACCGAGGCTCGTATGTGGGGGTGTCGATGTCTATTCCCATCTTCTCGCGTCTGTCGGTCAGATATAATAAAGTCCGAGCCAAGAACACTCTACGTCGCACAATGCTTGAGGAGGAGTCCACACGCCGTAGCATACAGAGCGAGATTACGCAAACATTCCAACGTATGCAGGGCTACGGAAAGCAATACGTACAGAGTTGTAAGCGCGTCGAGGCTTCGCGTTTGGCATACGAGGGTATGTCGCAGAAGTTTGCCAAAGGTCTGGTGTCACCTATGGAGCTACACGCCTCAGTGAATGAGCTTATGGAGGCTCGTGCCGAGCAGCTGCGTTCACGCTTGGATTACATCATACAGTGCCGTATGGTAGATTACTACAACGGCATGCCGCTCATCAAATAACCCGAAAATAATTAAAACCGAAAAATTATGGATATTAAACTTGAGAAGAAACGAGGCTGGCGAGCCTTGTTGCAGAAGAAAAACATTCCCTATGCCATTGCTGGCGTTCTTGTGGTGCTTATCGTGGCTGTATTCCTGCGCGATGGTCGTTCAACGCTTCGGGTGGATGCACAAATGCTCTCTGTTTCGGAGGTGCGGCAGGCAGAGTTTAACGACTATGTCCGCCTTACGGGTAGTGTGCAGCCCATCACTACTGTGCAGCTCTCTCCCCTCGAAACGGGTATCGTCGAGCGTATCGTGGCCGAGGAGGGGACGCAGGTCAAGCGTGGCGATGTGATTGTCGAACTGTCGAACAATAATCTCTCGATGCAAATCCTCCAATCGGAGGCCGATCTTGCCGAGAAGCAGAATATCCTGCGCAACACACTTATTTCAATGGAGCAGCAGCGCCTCACCTTGCGTCAGGAGCAACTGCAACTCGACCTTGAGGTGCAACGCAAACGTCGCAGCTTTGAGCAGAACGATGAACTCTACCGCAATAACCTTCTTGCTCGCGAGACGTGGCTGCAGTCGAAGGAGGATTACGAGCTCTCGCTCCGTCGTCGTGAGTTGATTCTTGAGCGTCAGCGTCAGGACTCGCTTTACCGCACCAATCAGGTTGTACAGATGGAGAGCGACCTCAGCTCTATGGCTCGCAATATGCAACTTATCCGCCAGCGCGTGGATAATCTCAAGGTCAAGGCCCCCATCGATGGCGAGGTGGGTATGCTGGATGTTGTGCTTGGTCAATCTATCGGCTCGGGCACATCTATCGGTCAGGTCAATGACCTCTCGGCATTCAAGGTTACGGCTCAAATCGATGAGCACTACATCGACCGCATTGTACGCGGTCTTACGGCCACCTTCGAACGTCAGGACCACAATTTCGAGATGTTACTCCACAAAGTATATCCCGAAGTGCGCGAGGGGCAGTTCCGTGCCGATTTTATCTTTAATGGCACTGCGCCGAGCAATATTCGTAGCGGCCAAACCTACTATATGAATCTTCAACTCGGTAAGTCGGCCGATGCACTACTCATCCCTCGCGGAGCGTTTTATCAATCGACGGGTGGCGTGTGGATATACGTCCTCGATGCATCGGGCGAGCGTGCCTACCGTCGCCAGATACGTATCGGTCGCCAAAATCCGCAGTACTACGAGGTTGTTGAAGGCTTGCAGGCGGGTGAGCGCGTCATCACCTCTGGCTACGAAAACTTCGGCGATAACGAAGTGTTAATACTAAAGAAATAAATTTATAAATTTGTATAACTATAAACCAAAAAATTATGAAGATTGCGTTAAAAAATTTCATTACCACGCTCAAGCGTTACCGAACGGCCTCGCTACTCAATATCGTGGGATTGACGCTGGCATTTATGGCCTTCTACATCATTATGGCCCAAGTGGTCTATAATGTATCGTACAACCGCTCGATAGAGGATAGCGAGCGCGTATATCTTATCACTACGATGTGGAGTGACGAAATAGAGTGGAGCAGCTACTCGCCGCGTTACACCTCTGAGCAAGCATTCAAACTCTGTCCCGATGTGGAGTGTGGCGGCTCGTGGCGCCCCGAACAGGCAAAGCGGTTATATAAAAGAATCAATAACTACCATTTCGAACCATTCGATGGTGGTTGCTGTGTGATAAGCCCCTCGATGCTTGATATCCTCTCGTTCAAGAGCGTTGAGGGTAATCTGCACGATATTTCGAAGCCCGACCACGTGGTTATCTCACAATCGTTGGCTAAGCGAATGGATGTTTCGGTGGGTGATGCTATTTATCTCCCATCGATGGCGTGGAACGCAGCACCAGAACCCGAAAAGCAGGTAACCATCGCAGGTATCTACAAAGATTTTGCGCTAAACACGATGATGAAAGGTTTTGATGTGGCTATGTATGCGGGAGATGATATTGCCAACATAAAAGATAATGGTATTTATGACCGTATGCACTTCGTAAAGTTGCGCGAGGGTGCAGACCCGCAGAACTACGAAAAGATCTGGAAAGATGATATGGCGGCCTTTACAAAGGAGCAGTGGCAGGAGGAGTACAATCGTGACGAGATGCGCCTCGTTTCGCTCAACGATACATTCTTCTCCGAGATTAGTAGCATAGAGAGGGGTACGGTAACGGCTACCGTATCGTTGGCCGCCGTAGCTATTTTGGTTGTGCTCATTGCCTTTATCAACTTTGTAAACTTCTTCTTTGCACTTATCCCTATCCGCATACGTACGGTAAATATCAGTAAGGTCTTCGGCGCGGCAACCTCTACACTGCGCTGGAGTTTTATCTTCGAGGCGGTGGCATTGGTTACAATCTCGTTGGCGCTGGCTCTATATCTGATGATAGCCGTTAAGGAGAGTTTTATCAAGAACTATGTAACCTGTTCGTTGGCCTTTGAGGATAATTTACTTACCATCGGAGCGATATTCGTAATTGTTGTTGCATTGGCATTTACGGCGGCACTCTATCCGTCGTATTACATCACGTCATTCTCTGCGTCACTTGGCGTAAAGAACGGTTTTGCTGGCTCGCTCAAGGGGCGTCGTTTGCGCGTGGTATTGGCTACGGCGCAGTTTGCAATATCTATTACGTTGATTATCATAACAACAGCTATTTGGTTACAATATCGTCACCTTGTCAAGGCCGATATTGGATTCAATATTGATAATGTCTTGTTGGTAAAACCATCGAATAATATTGCAACTCGCTACAATGCCTTTATGGCACACCTTGAGAAAAATCCCAATGTCGAGGGCGTAACGGCAATGGATAGCCGTATTGGACAGACTTCATTCCAAAGTTATACGGATAAGAATGGTAGAACTATTAAAAATTATGTTGTTGATGTTCACCATACCTTCCCTAAGGTTATGGGTATAGATATTTTGGAGGGCGACGGTTTCAAGCCAGAATTGGAGAAACGCCAATATCTGCTAACCCAACGAGCGCATCAAGCGATGGTGGCTGATGATGGAGATACCGTTAGGTATAGCGATGGAGTGTCAGTAGTTGGTGTATGCGAAAACGTGGAGCTTATGTCGTTGGCCGACAAGAAGGTTGCGGGTAACTATATGATTTTGGTTTATGATAACTATTTGGAGCGTTTTAAGAAGTATAATTTTACCCAAAGCTACAATTTCTTCCTTGTCCGTGTAGCTCCCAACGCCAATATTGAGCAGATGAAGGAGTTTATCCGCGAGTCGGTGCAGGAGTTCGACCCAGGCGCGGAGGAGCCTACAATCCGTTTCTTCCGCGAGGATTTCGAGCAACTGTATTTGCAGACACGCCGTCAGGCCGTACTGCTCTCGATGTTTGCTCTGCTCTCTGTTATAATCTCGCTGATGGGTGTATTTGGTATTGTACTCTTTGAGATGCAACACCGTCGTCGCGAGATAGCTATCCGCCGCGTATTTGGCGCCACAACGTCGGGTATGCTTTGGATGCTCAACAGCCGTTACGCCAAGATTGTCCTTGCCTGCTTTGTGGTGGCCGCCCCTGTGGCGTGGTATATC
>CAYLRH010000047.1:0-7851 GCA_964385905.1 uncultured Alistipes sp. | reverse complement strand
ATCCTGCAAAAGAGCATAGGTGCGGTAGCTCTTCCTGACCATACCGAGTGTTGCCCATAATTTTTCATTACGGCCGTATAGGTCGAGTATAAGGTTTAGCAGATGATGCAGTTGGGGCGCAATGGCTTGAGCCGAGGGGTTTGTCGATAGACCTTCGGGTGATTTCGATGCGGCAATGACGTATTTTGAGATTTTAGGGGTGTTGCCAGCTGCTATTTGCACGAATAATTGGGCAAAACTTCTGTCCTTGTATTTGAAATCAGAAGCCTCTACGCCTGCGTTGTCCATTATCTCTATTGCCTTTGTGGCCAAAGTCTTAAGCTCGGCCTTAACCTTGGCTAACTTCTCGTCGGCCTGACTGATTATGAGGCGAAGTTGCTCGCGAGGAATGGATTGCTGTATGGCCTGCTTGCTATTTTCGTTGAATAACGCCTTACCCAAATCGTTCATGGTCTTGCGTATATCCCATGCGCTATGGTCGTCGATATTCTCCTGAGCAAACTCCATTATCCAGCGTTGCAGCTCCTCGTTGTCGGTAATCTCCTCGATTAGCGAGTCGGTACTCTGTCCCAATATAGTCTCGGTGTCGAGCTCGATGTTGTAATTTAAATCTATGCCAAGTTCCTTGATGAAGGCTCGCAATATACGCTGGAAGAATTTGTCGATAGTCAGAATCGTAAAATGCGAATAGTCGTGCAGTATCCTTGTACGGATATCCTTTGCACGCTTGGCAATCTCCTCGGTTTGCAACCCTAAGTCACGCCTTAGGTCGGCTGCGTAGTTACTCTTGTCGGGCTGTACGGCAAGGTCGTTAATCTCTTTAAGGATACGGCTCTTCATCTCCTCGGTGGCCTTGTTGGTAAAGGTCACGGCAAGGATTGCACGATAGAGATGAGGCTTTGAGTGAAAATATTTTATCGTATCGTGTACAAACTTGTATGCCAAACGGTATGTCTTACCGGAGCCTGCGCTGGCACTTAATATCTTTGCTCTCATATACTTATCGTTTGCATATAGTTTTAAAATCACAATATTTGCAGATGGCCTCAGCCTCTCTGCTGTCACAACGTCTGAATGGTTGCTTGGGGTCGAACAGTTCGTTCAACTTACTGCGAAGATACTCCTCGAATTCAGTGGTATAGGTCATGTAATCTACCTCGAAGGCTTCGCGCTTTGCATTTTTACTTGACGAGCTGTCCTTCTCGCCTTTGTTGAGTAAAAGCGGTGAGAAATCCTCCTTGCTGATGCTGCGAGCATAGTATAATGCAGGATAGACGTTGCGTTGGCGAGTGTGGTGTAGTACCATTGAATATATCATAGTCTGCAACATATTCCCAAATCGAGAGCGGTCCAGCCCCTCGAATAGCGATATAATGCCATTCATACACTGCTCCTGTCGCCCCGTCTTGTAGTCTACGACACGTATGGCCCCGCTATCAAGTGAGTCAATGCGGTCGGCAATACCTCCAAACAGCACTTCGCGTCCTTCGCCAATCGGCAGAGCCCACTCAATCTCCTCCTCGACCTTCTCTACGGCAAAGTGGTTGTTGCGTATGTCGTACGGAATGATTCCGTGGCGGATGTAGCGGATGATAATATTTCGTATGAGCATCAAGCTACCCGTATAGTGTTTCTCGTCAGCGTTGGGCGAGTTTAGATATTTCTCGTTTATGGCTTGCGTCACGGCTTGCTCAACCTCTTTCGTGTCAAGCATACGCTTGAGCTGTGGGGCGGGGTTTGCTATGCCCTCGATTTTTGAGTATAGGTTCTGCATTGCGGCATGCAGGATTGTTCCGAACATCGGATTATCAACCTCCTCGGACAGTTCGTCTGTGCTTTTAATGTGGGCAATCGATGCAAAATAGAACTTCATTGGGCAGGCAACGTAACGAGCAAAGGCCGTTGGGGATAGGCGTATTGGTTCTTTGTCTTGAATAAATCGATTGAGTGACTCAAGCACTCTGCCTTGTTTTGGTATCTCGTTGTCGGGTGCCTCGCCAACGGTAACGTCAACGCCTACGTTGATACGCTTGATTGCGTATGGCGATTCGTAGTCGAGTTGGTGTATGTAGCGGCTCTGTTCGCCCGTACTCTTGTCGTCGGCGTGTGAGCAGTAGAGCATATCAACGCGTTCGGCTCGCTGGATTAGGCGATAAAAGTAGTACGCGTACACGCCTTCGTGGTGTTCGGGAGTAGGCATGCCGTATGCGGCACGCAGATTATACGGGATAAACGATGATGCCCCAGCCAGATTTCCGGGGAAGTTGTCGTCATTCATTGAGAGAATAATCACGTTGCGGAAGTCGATATTTCGTGTCTCAAGAATACCCATAACCTGCAAGCCTTGCAGTGGCTCGCCACTGAATGGAATACGCTCGTTCTGGAGATGACGGCGCAAAAGTGAAGTATACACTGAGGTACTAATATCTATTTCGCAATCCTTTAGACTGTTATTTAGCTTTGTTATACTCTCCGCAATATGTAGGATATACGACAATTTTAGGCTGCGGTTGTCGTTGCCTGCATCATCTGACTCTGAGTTTTCTGTGCTATGCTGCGCAAGCATGTTCAGAACATCAAGTAGATATGTAGATAAGCATATATAATCACCTGTTGGTTGGAAAATTGCACTTAACATATCGTATCCTGCAAAGAACTCCTGATTAATACGGATATAACGTCCATCGATAATCTTTTGTTGGAGCTTGCGGGCGTTATCTCCCAATATCTCTGTTATGTATGGATGCAGAAGTATCCCAGTTACATCGGCGTGGTAAAACGTTGTTTTGTCATCGGAGTGCCGTGTATTCTTCTGAAGTTCAATAAGTCGCTCCAAGAAGGAGTATGCCGTAGTCTGTCGCAACGGATAACCCATTGTGATATTTACATCTTTGCTTATTTCGGCTGGTAGCGAGTGCAGTAGCGGCATAAGTAGCGATTCGTCGGTAAGTACGATAGCTGTCTGCTTGTCGAATTTCAGCTCGGGTGAAATCTCGCGCAACAAACTGTTCACATATTTGCACTGAATGACATTTGAAACACATGAGATAGAACTGGTTTTCTTGTTTATGTTCAGGAAATTATCATGTGTTACATCATCTGTTGCTTTATATTTGGTTATATTCTCTCTGAGGAAGCGTCCAGCCTCCTGCTCGGGATGCGAGGTGTAGTATGAGTCGTAATCCCAGAAGAATTCGCAATTGGAGTTTGTCGAGAGGAATTTTATCATTCGTTTCTCGGACTCGGAGAGGGCATTGAATCCTATGAAAATATAACGTTTCGAGGTATCTACCTGCCCATAACCTGATTCGATATTATTGATTGCCGAGCGATAAATCATGCCCGTATATGCCAATCCCAAATTTCTCAGCCGCTCCTGAAAACGGTGGTATATCGGAGCGAGTGATAACCATATTGAGAGGAATTTTTGTTTCTCCTCTGAAAGTGATTCCTCTGCGGCGAAATGACTCCAAAATGAGCTGATTACAAGACGCATCTCAGGCGTTAGATAAGATAAGTCAGCCTCTAATTCCTTTAAGTCACAGAGGTTGCGAAATAGCATGTCGGCATCGATAAGGTACTTGTCGATAAGGTCAAAGTCCGATAGAAGCATCTCCCCCCAGAAGTAGAACTTATCAAAACTCTCCGATGGGTGGTACTCGACGTATATCTTGTATAGCTCGGTGATAAGGCGTAACTTGTCGCCTGTGGTAAATGATGATGCCTCGCACATTATATCGTCCATCGAGATGTAATGTGGTTGCCATATAGGTCTGTCGATTATTTTTGATAGTGAATCCGAGAAAAACAGTCGGGCACGACGTGATGGAAATACCAATGTGAGTGTTGATATCTCATTGCCATAACGTGTGTATAGTTTTTCGGCTACCTCTCCGAGGAATGTTTTGTGTTGCATCTGTGCATATATTTTGCCACGAAGTTAGCAAAATATTATGGTAGTTGGAAGTGTCGCAGCAGGATTGTTGAAAACTTTTTGCCGTTAGTCGAACGACTGCATTCCCGATTGAGCTATGCGGATAATACGCTGATACTCGTCGGGCGAAAGCTCCATGAAGAAATAGTGTATGGGGTCAACGCGCAGGTCGTTGTAACGCACCTCGTAATGCAGGTGGGGAGCCAACGAAAGACCTGAGTTACCCGTGAGCGCTATAACATCACCTCGCTGCACCTTCTGGCCTCGGCGTACCAATGTGCTGAGCAGGTGGCTGTATGAAGTTCTATATCCGTTGCCGTGGTCAATTACAATGGTCTTTCCCAATGTTGAGTTCTTGTCCGAAATCTCGCGCACCACGCCATCGGCCGTAGCAAATACGCTTGAGCCCTCAGCTATTGTGTAGTCAACACCCTGATGTGATTTGGGTGTGCGGTAGAATGGATTCAGGATGTTGCCATATCCGGCGGTCAGCAGCGTCAGCTGCTTATTCAGCACGGGTTGTATAGAGGGGATACTCTGGCTCTTGTCGCCCATCTCGTCGCCTAACTCCTTGATTCTATGCCATGACTCCTCAAGCGCAGTTATCTTGTTGTACATCTTGTCGATGTTCTGACTGAGGTCTGTACTTAACTGTCGTTTTGATTTGGCTATGTTCTTTTCGTAGAGGGCGAGTCGGGCCTCATTCTGCTCAATGTCAAGGTTATAGGGGTCGGATTCGAATAGAATACGGAATACGCTCTTATCTCGCTCGGTGATGTTGTCGAGAATCATCTCCAACGAGTCGTATCTCTCGGCCATAGCCTTGTACTCTTGACGAAGTTTGTCGGTCGAGAGGCGCATACGATGCTCTTCGGGGGTGTCGAACAATAATGAGAAAAGGCCATAGTACAATAATGCCACGCCAATTCCTGCGAAGAATTGGATAACCAAACGTATGATACGTCTTTTCCTTATGCGTTGTATTCTGTGCGGCATAAATTATTCGGTTTCGTAGTTGGCCTCCTGAATCTGTTCCATAAGGCTCTTGTAAGCATCGGCCGACATATTCTTGTCAAAGTAGTTGATGGGGTTTACATGGGTGCGGTTGTATATCACCTCATAGTGCAGGTGCGGAGAGGTGGATTGTCCCGTGTTACCCATGTCGGCGATGAGCTGACCTCGCTTTATGGTGTCACCCTTTGCTACGTGCAACTTGTTGAGATGCGCATAGCGGGTTTTGTAGCCAAATCCGTGGTTGATAACTATCTGGGTGCCATATCCTAATCGGGCACGACTACGCTCTACATCCTCCACGACACCATCTCCCGTGGCATATATCGGGTCGCCGATTCTACCCGGAAGGTCCACACCGCTATGGAACTTCCAGCGTTTGAAGATAGGGTGGTTGCGGTAACCGAAGGCACCAATCTTGTTACGCATTTTAGCACGGTCGATAGGCCAAATAGCGGGAATGGCTGTTGAGAATTTCTCTTTATCCTTGGACAAAACCTGTAACTCGTCGAGCGACTTTGACTCCAAATAAAGGCTTCGTGCCAGCTGGTCCATCTCATGCCACACACCCGTCACCATGGGCGAAAACTCCTCACCCTCGAAGGCTGCATATTTTGTTGCCTCGTAAGGATTATAAATTCCCTCGATAGAGAGTGTGTCGGACGAGAATAGGGGACGATAGACGTAATTGTCGCGGTGGCGAATCTCCTCCAGACGACGTTGCGATGAACGTATTCTGTTTTGTAGAATTTCGTATTTCAACTTCAATTCACGTTTTTCGTCAGCCAGACGGAACATTTTTGGGGTGTAGAAAAGCGATGAAAATAGTAGGTTGCAGATGGTTACAAGAATAAATCCAATCAACAGATTTCGCACGATGCGGTATGGGCGCAGGCGGTGTATGAGGCTACGAACCTCATTTTGCGACTCCTTATTGATTGAAAATCGTCCCATACTATATTAAAATAATCATTTTATGGTGCAAATTTAGCGTAAAATGTGTAATTTTGCAATCTGTATCGATATTATAACGATTAAAATAGTAAAAACGATATATATGGAATCAAACAAAATCAGACAGGCTTTTCTCGATTTCTTTCAGAGTAAGCAGCATACTATCGTTCCTTCAGCACCGATGGTAGTTAAGGGTGATCCTACGTTGATGTTCACCAATGCTGGTATGAACCAGTTTAAGGATATATTCTTGGGTAATGCACCCCGTCAGTTCCCGCGTGCGGCAGATACGCAGAAGTGTTTGCGTGTGTCGGGTAAGCATAACGACTTGGAGGAGGTAGGTCACGATACCTACCACCACACAATGTTCGAGATGTTGGGTAACTGGTCTTTCGGAGACTACTTCAAGAAGGAGGCTATCGAGTGGGCTTGGGAGCTCTTGACCGAGGTTTATGGGTTGGATAAGAGCCGTATGTATGCTACCGTATTTGAGGGTAGTGAGGAGGATGGTGTTCCCTTTGACCAAGAGGCATACGACTACTGGAAGCAGTATCTGCCCGAGGACCACATCATTCGTGGTAACAAGCACGATAACTTCTGGGAGATGGGCGAGACAGGCCCTTGCGGTCCTTGTAGCGAGATTCATATTGACTTGCGTGATGCGGAGGAGATTGCCGTTAAGCCCGGTCGCGATATGGTAAATATGGGCCACCACCTCGTTATCGAGATTTGGAACCTCGTGTTCATGCAGTTTAACCGCAAGGCTAACGGCGAGTTGGAGCCGCTGCCCGCAAAGCACGTTGATACTGGTATGGGCTTCGAGCGCTTGTGTATGGCATTGCAGGGCAAGAAGTCTAATTACGATACCGATGTTTTCCAGCCTACAATCGCTCGTATTGCGGCTATGGCTGGTAAGAAATATGGTGAGGATGAGAAGGCAGATGTGGCTATGCGCGTTATTGCAGACCACTTGCGTGCTATCGCATTCTCTATCGCCGATGGCCAGCTGCCGGCAAATGCTAAGGCTGGTTATGTTATCCGTCGTATCTTGCGCCGTGCGGTGCGTTATGGCTACACTTACCTCGGCTTCAATGAGCCTACATTGTGTAAGCTCGTTCCCGCATTGGCTGACCAGATGGGCCACCAATTCCCTGAGCTTAAGAAGCAGCAGACTCTCATCGAGCGCGTTATAGAAGAGGAGGAGGCATCGTTCTTGCGTACTCTGGCAACAGGTATCAATCTGCTTGACCGCGTGATTAACAAGGTCGGCAAGGGTGGTAAGATTGCTGGTAAGGATGCTTTCGAACTCTACGATACATTTGGTTTCCCCATCGACCTTACGGAACTTATCGCTCGCGAGCAGGGCGTGGAGGTTGACCTCGAGGGCTTCGAGAAGGAGTTGCAGGCGCAGAAGGAGCGTTCACGTAATGCCGCTGCACAGGATATTGACGACTGGCAGGAGGTTAAGGCTATTGAGCAGAGCGAGTTTATCGGCTATGACAACCTTACAGCTCCCGTTCACGTGGCTCGCTACCGTCGCGTAACATCAAAGGGTAAGACTACATATCAGTTGGTATTTGACCAGACTCCTTTCTATGGTAACTCAGGAGGTCAGATTGGTGATACAGGTTATATCGAGAGCGCTAACGAGCGTATCGACATTGTTGCTACCGAGAAGGAGAACGGCCTTATCATCCACGTTACTACAAAGCTCCCTGAGAATATCGAGGCTGAGTTTACGGCTGTTGTAGATGCAGAGAAGCGTCAGGCTGCTGCCAATAACCACACTGCAACCCACCTTTTGGATCAGGCGTTGCGTGCTGTGCTTGGTACACACGTTGAGCAGAAGGGCTCGATGGTAACACCTCAGGGCTTGCGTTTCGACTTCTCACACTTCCAGAAGGTAACACCGGAGGAGATTCGTGCCGTTGAGCGTATGGTGAACAAGCTCA
>CAYLRH010000046.1:0-7872 GCA_964385905.1 uncultured Alistipes sp. | reverse complement strand
CGTCTGATTACCACCCGCAAGAGTTGCAATCGAGAGAGGTGCATTAGCCACAACTGTAGCTCCCTGATTAATGAGGGCATAGAGTCGTTCCAATGTCTCTGGTTGCATGCGCTTATTCTCAGGAATCCAGATAAAACGATACGACAAGCCCTCAGGCGTTACAACCATACCATCCTTAACGCTCAAGCGATTAAGCAACACATCGGGGTTACAATAGTCATATTTATACCCCGTAGGAAATGCATACTCCTGATTTGGTTTATGGCTTATCTCATCGCCCAAATACCACAATACATCCACAACCGAACGACCACGCTCCAACATATAACTGCATCGGGCAAGATAGGTGGTGAACTCGCTCATATATGGCCACCACGTCTGTCCACGCAGGAAGGGTGTTCCAATATTCGAGCCCATAGAGGTACCGGGAGGCAGGAATCCAATCTGTGGATTATGGGTATAGGTATGGAAGACGTTATGTGTAACGCCCTCGATGAAATGATAATCGGCATACTCCTTAAGCATCTCCAGATGCTCATCCCACGTGAGCGAGAACGAGGTGAACGACTCGGCGGCAACGCGCGGCTTGCCATACAGACGTGCTGCCGAAGCGGTAGGCTTTATTGGTTTGAAGTTCAACGAGCCAACATAACCCGTACTATATGGATGCCAAAACTCACACATCGGCACATCGGCATACTTAAAATACTCCATAATATCGGCTGGGAACACATCTCCTGCGGCCGTTTCATATATTACATCAAGCCCCTGCTCATGCCCCAACTCGGCCATACGGCGGTAGAACTTATTGGCAAACAGGTCACCGACAACACCCCTCCAATCGAGCAGGAATCGAGATGTCGTTTCGGGATTATCCATCACATAACCAAGCAGTGCAGGCATCCATTGACGCAACTCATAACCCTTGCGTTCCAAAAACTCCTGCTCCATCTTCATAGTCCACATCTGCGTTCTGCACTCCCAACTATCGAGCAATAGGCTATTGAGCATACCACCCTGCAATACGCCATCAGTCAGACGACCAATATAACCGGCATAGTGAGCCTCAGGACCATCGGTAGATAATTTATCGCACTCCCAGCCCGTACCCTCGGGAGGTGCCGGAGCATTCTTCTTACCCTCATTTACATGACCTATACGAAGTATGGTCCATGCCCCGTTGTCGGGGGCACTCCAACTGAGGTTGCCATCGGCACTCATATACTGCGTAATATCGACCACCTTGTCAGATGCTACGTACGCAGCCTTATCATGCTGAATATCATCGGCCGTACGCTCAAAACTACGCAGCGTCCATCCAGCCTCTGACTCCCAACTGTTCTTTCGTGCCGATGACCAGATATTCACACGACCGAGATTCATATTGTACTTGTTACTTAACTCCAATCTGCATCCAACCACATCACTCACCTTGGGTGTAGCAAACGTAATAGGCTTATTATCCTGCCATGTACTCTGCGGAAGGTCGGCATTTACAATCTCTCGCATCTCTCCATTGAACAAAACAGCATAGGCCGTAATATGCACATTGGGCTCGAAAGACATATTGTGATTAAGTGTCTGCACAGATGGAAACTCCACCGCTCTAACCACCGACGGCTGTGCAAACCGCATCTCAACCCAATGCGGCTCACCATCAACGGGCGGGAAACTTATTCTACCCGTACGCCCCATCATCAAATCCTGCCAGGCATACTTTCCACTGCCGCGGACACTCTTTATTTCCAGAGGTTTACCCGTATCTGCATCGGCCGTCGGGAATGCAAGCACCGCTATATCGCGATAATCACGCCACTCCTCGTCACTGGGCTGGGGCTTTTGCAGATGAGTTTTAATATCCTTGCCCTCAACGTCAGTACGGCTATGAACGATTGTTCGCATGGCATTCTCGGGCTTAATCCACGGGCCTCCCGACATAGCCCATCCAGGGCAGTTCTGCATAGTAAATCGCAGTCCCAAACGACGGCACTCGTCGGCTGTATGCTTTACGGCCTCGTCCCAATTCTCACTCAAGCACTCAATCTTCTCCCCCGTTGCCGGCCACTGACCGCCAAACTGACCATGAAAGAGCTGAACGCCCGACAATCCCGCTGCGGCAATAGCCTCCAAATCGGCCGTGATACCCTCATGCGATACGTTACCTCCGATATAATGAAACCACGTTTGCGGATAATGCACCTTATCGGGCGCAGCAAATGACTTTCTATCATGAGCGCCAAACGAGCGCTGCATCTTTTCTGATGAAGGTACAACATCTACGACACCATCATCCGTTGTCCTCTGACACGATATTGCCAAAGCAGACAACGCCACTAAGGCTATTACAGCAAATACAAAAGATAACTTTCTCATAGACTTCTACTTACTTTTCAACAACCACCTGATATACACCACTATTAAACTCTACGGCCCTATCGTTACCGAGTTTTACGCTTTGGCCATCGACCACACACTCCGCCGCCTCAACAGGCAGGTATAGCGTAGCTGTCGAATTGGCTGGAATCTCAATATCGAAAACAATATTTTCTGCACTAACACTCCACTCCGAACGCACCTTACCATAAGGGGTCTGCTTTGCAGCCTTAACCCACTCTACACCATTTGGAATCTGAGGTCGCAGGATAACGTGCTTAAAGCCTGCCGCGGCCTCATCGGGCAGGATACCTCCCACTGCCTGAATAAACCACGAGCCAACACCATTAAAGCAGTTATGGATACGGCTACGGCCGCCATGCCAATACTCCCACGTAGTGGTAGCGCCATTGTCAATCATATAGAGGTAACCCGGATACTCACGTTTCTTGAGCATCGAGTACATCAGCTCCGTCTGCTGGTTATCCGTAGCCCAGTCAGTAACAATTGTAACGCCAACCAATCCGGCACCGAGATGACCATCATAATCAGCTATTCCCTTATACAACGCCTGCGTAACCTTCTCGGCAACATCGCCCTCGGCAATACCTACGGTCAAAGGATAGGTCATATCAATCTGCGAGCCTGTCGCATAGGTTGAATCCTTCTCGTTATAGAAGGTTTTATGGATAAGTTTGTTCAACTCTGCTCGGCGCGCAACATACTGCTCGGCATCGGCAGGCTTACCCAACACAGTTGCTATCTTGGACATAATATCCAGGCTCTGGCTTATAACACAGTTACTAATCAAATCCACCGACGTAGCATTCTTATAATCAACGCCATCGGGTGCAATCCAATCGCCCAAATACCAATGGCGATACCACTCGTTTGGCCACGGGCGCAACAGACCATCGACGGTATATTTATCCACATACTCAAACCACTTCTGCATCAGCGGATAGTAACGCTCCAATAGACGGCTATCGCCATAGTTAAGATAGGTCTGCCACGGAGCCATGATTACGAACGAACACCAGTACGGGCCACCACCTGTCATATATGGATTGGGGACAGCGTGAGGCAGGCTACCGCCCTCGCGCATGCAATCCTCCCACATCTCCATCCAATTATAATATAGGGGCGCTCCCTGATACAATGTCTGGAACGTGCGACATGAAGCGTTGCCATCACCACCATAACCCATACGCTCGATATGAGGACAATCGACGATATATCCACCCCATGAAATAGCATTGAAAGTATACTCAATCATCGAATATATATCCTTCAAATCCTTATCTGACGAATCAAACTCTGCCGATTTCTGGAAATTGTGACTCAGCAGGTAACCGGTTACTCGCTCAGGAGCCGCCTTTAGATTGGTAATGCGAATATACTGATAGGCGTGATGATTGAACTTATTTCGGAAAATTTCTGCTCCTTTACCCGCTGCAATATACTCATCAGTAAATTTATGTTCACCATTTATCGGCAAAAACTCACCCTTCTCATCAAGTTGGTCTGTATATTCCATCACAACTCTTTCACCAGCATCCATTGTCGGGAAATCGACCTCGACCCAGCCATTCATGCACTTACCCATATCCACAAGCCATGTATCCTCTCCTATCTGGCGAATCTCCTTTGCAGGAATAGCCTCACGTAAAATGTTAGGCTCACACATCTGCGGCGTTACCTTATGCTTAGGGACATTGGCAACCCACGTATCCTGCCACTCTACGCCATCCAAAGTCTTACTCTTTAGATTAGGCAATACCTTTGCACCATCCATAACATCGCCACCAAATTCGTATGGACGCCATGTTCCTGTACCATACTCTGTGTACTCATTCTGACGTGCCTTCCACTCTCCATCACTCACCAGCACAACATCTGCCTTGCCATCGCGCACAGCATCTAACTCAACCTTCACCAGCGGGCCTTTATGTACAACCGTTTCGGGGTAGAGAGCATCACGATACCAGCCACGGCCAAGCCACAGCAGCAAATCGTTCTTTCCACGCTTCAGGTACGATGTTACATCGTAGGTTACAGCCAACGAGTGTTTGCTCATCTCCGATACGGCAGGAGCCAATACATTATCTGTAACCTTCTCGCCGTTGATATATACCTCGTGGTAACCCAACGAATTGACATGCAACATATATGTAGCACTCTTATCCTTCACCTCAAACTGACGACGCAGCTGCGGCACAGCACAATCTTTCAAGCCTATATATTCGCCCTGCCACTCCTCGGCCGAGAGAATACCTACGCCAAAGCGTTGTATCTCGCTCCATGGCGACACGTTGCCGTGGTTATCCCATACTCTGACTTTCCAATAGGCTAACATACGCGATGACAATGGTTTACCCTCATAGGATACCATAACAGACTCGTCCGAAGCCACCTGTCCCGATGACCACAAATCGGCCTCACCACGTTGCAAAGCCTTTTGCGAGGTAGCGACCATTAGTTCATAATGAGTCTGCATCGTAGCCTCTGCCTCGGCATCTATTTTCCACGAAAAATGGGGATTTGTAGAGTCTATTGCCGTGGGAGAGGTTAAATCCTCACATCGCAAATCATACAGACTCAATGGTTCAACTGCGTCACAAGCGTAGAGGAACAGCAACGCAGGCAAATAGGTTAGTAGAAGTCGTTTCATAGTATAACATTTTGATTAATTTATAACAAAGTTATAAAAAAGTTACGAAAAAGCATTGTGAGTTTGGTTTATCTTGTAGTTTTTTGTACTTTTAGTGCCAAATAGATTTTCAACCTCAAGATTAATAACTTATAACCGATATGAAAATTAGAAATCTTCACACGTTGCTTATCCTACTAACGGCATTATCGTTATGCGGGTGCAAGCAGAGCAGCGACTCGTTCAAGCGTTCAGATTATTACACTCGCGGAATAGGCATCTACCCCGGCTCTCCCGCCGAGGACCCCTCACCGGAGTTACTGCCAGACAACAACACCTACCGTAACATAGCACATCTGCGTACGGCATACCACTCATCGAGCTATGATTATAACCTCACCGCACAGCTGGTAACGGACGGAATCATCAGCGACAAGGAGCCTGCATATCTGTCGTTTACCACCCATGAGGGAGATGTACGTCTGCGCGAAAGAGAGTGGACGTTGGACAATGGCAAATATTCAAAAAACACGCTCAAGGGCGATGATGTATATTTCAATTATGGTCTGAACAATTGGAGCGAGATTGCCGATGCCGTAACACTCACTGGAACGGTGGCATATAAGGACAATGAGGCGACAAAAGGGTATCAAATCACCATCCTCGGCTCAAAAGATGGCTCGCAGTGGAGTGAGCTTGGCAGACTTGCTGGCAAAGGTTTGCCTGGCAAGCAGGGGCGCCACGTGGTACATACCGACCCCAACAAACAGACCGAGAAGATTGAGTATCACACTCGCTCGCTGAATGAGAGTATCAAGTTCAACAACACGGACAGCTACTCCCACTATCGTGTATGTATGAAGATGGCAGGTGCCGTCGAGTGGTCTTTCACGGCAATTGATTTCTATAATGACGGCACGCAGATTGACCTCTTGCCATCGAAGCACTTTACCAGCACATGGATGAGCGCTGGAACGGAGCAGGAGTGGATATATATTGATTTGGGCAGTCGTTCAACATTCGACGCCATAAAATTACATTGGATTAACAAAGCCCACGAGGGAAAGATTCAGATTTCGGATGATGCAAAGAGTTGGAATGATATAGCCTCACTGCCTTCTGGCAATGCAGCTATCGACGAGATAGCCTGCAAGGGCAAGGCCCGATACGTTCGCATATTGATGCAGAAACCTGCAAATGGCAAGAGCTATATGCTTAGCGAGGTGGAGATTATGGGTCGTGGAGGTCTTGTACCACAGCCTAAGGCGCAGCCCGCTCCAGAGGGCAGACGATACGACCTAACGGGTGGCAACTGGATGTTGCAGCGCGACTCGGAGGAAGAGTCTACGGGAGTGTGGATTTCACAAGTAGGATATAATGCAGAATCATGGATTCCTGCTACCGTACCCGGTACAGTGCTTACAAGCTACAAAAATATTGGCGCAGTACCCGACCCTAATTATGCAGACAATATCTTACAGATTTCGGAGTCGTTCTTCAACTCTAATTTCTGGTATCGTAATGAATTTCGTATTCCCGAAGATTTCAAGCAGGAGCGCATATTCCTCAACCTCGACGGCATCAACTGGAAGGCAAATATCTTCCTGAATGGAGAAGAGATTGGCCGTCAAGAGGGAGCATTCATTCGCGGTGTGTATGATATTACCGACATTGTAGAATATAATTGTTCTAATATCTTGGCAATCAAGATTGAGAAGAATGCCCACATCGGAGCCATCAAGGAGAAGTATGAGGTAAATACCGACTTCAACGGAGGTATCCTCGGTGCTGACAACCCCACATTCCACGCCTCAATCGGCTGGGACTGGATTTCGACAATTCGTGGCCGCAACATCGGCATTTACAATGACGTATATCTAACCACCTCTGGCGATGTAACCGTTCATGACCCGTTCGTGCAGACATCACTTGCCCTGCCCGACACAAAGGCGACTCTTACGCCTGAGGTGATTGTTAAAAACCACTCTTCGGAGGCTGTAAAGGGTATCTTGAGTGGTAATATTGGCGCCATCACTTTCGAGCAGGAGATACAGCTCGCTGCAAACGAAGAGAAGGTCGCAACATTTGACCCACAGGTATTCACACAGCTCAAAGATCAGGATTTGAAATTGTGGTGGCCCAAGGGATATGGCGAGCCACATCTGTACGATGCAAACTTCTCATTCAACATCAACGGAAAACTCTCCGACTCGGAGGATTTCAAGGTTGGAGTCCGTCAGATGGATTTCAACGAGGATAATGGAGTGCTGTCGCTTTACGTCAATGGGCGTCGTTTCATTGGTCGCGGAGGTAACTGGGGCTTTGGAGAAAACAATCTCAACTATCGCGCACGCGAGTATGACATAGCCGTTGCGCACCACGCCAACATGAACTTTACAATGATGCGCAACTGGGTGGGACAGATTGGCGATGAGGAGCTTTACGAGGCCTGTGACCGCCATGGCATAATGGTATGGCAGGACTTCTGGTTGGCTAACCCTGCCGATGGCCCCGACCCCTACGATAATGAGATGTTTATCGCTAATGCCGAGGATTATGTGCGTCGCATACGCAGCCACGCCTCAATAGGAATATACTGCGGTCGTAACGAGGGATTCCCGCCTGAAGTGATTGACAAGGCTCTGCGCCGAATCGTGAAGGAGCAGCACCCCGGAATACACTACATATCAAGCTCGGCTGACGAGGTTGTGAGTGGCCATGGCCCCTACCGTGCGCTGCCCGTGCGTGAGTATTTCACCATAGAGAATGGCAGTGACAAGTTCCACAGCGAGCGCGGTATGCCCAACGTGATGAACTATGAAAGTCTGGCTCGCACACTCAAGCCCGAG
>CAYLRH010000045.1:0-7933 GCA_964385905.1 uncultured Alistipes sp. | reverse complement strand
CGGAGGCTTTGGAGCATTTCAATTTATTCCGCGAGCAGGAGGGTGCAACCTTGATTGCCGATTTGTTGCGTCGTGTTGACAACATTGAAGAGTACAAGAAGCAGGTTGAGCCATACGAGAAGGTGCGTTGCGAAACCATCAAAAACCGCATACGCGAGAATCTTGCACAGCTCAAGATTGACATCGACACCAACCGATTGGAGCAGGAGATGATATTCTATATCGAGAAGTTGGACATCACCGAGGAGAAGGTGCGCCTCACCAACCACTGCCGTTACTTCCGTGAGGTGGCAGCCGCCGAGGAGGCCGTAGGTCGCAAGCTGGGATTCATCGCCCAGGAACTGGGACGCGAAATCAACACCCTCGGCTCAAAAGCCAACGAGGCCAATATGCAGATTCTTGTCGTAAAGATGAAGGACGAGTTGGAGAAGATTAAGGAACAAGTATTAAACATCTTATAAAATGGCAACCACAGGAAATCTAATTATATTCTCGGCTCCGAGCGGCTCGGGCAAGACCACAATCGTAAAGCGACTTTTGCAGGTATTCCCTCAGTTTGAGTTCTCAATATCGGCCACGTCGCGCCAGCCACGTGGAGAGGAGAAGAATGGGGTAGATTATTTCTTTCTCTCGCAGGAGGAGTTTCGCCAGAAGGTTGCCGAAGAGGCTTTTGTCGAGTGGGAGGAGGTATATAACGGCACCTGCTACGGCACATTAAAGAGCGAAATGGAGCGTATCTGGGCCAAAGGTAATGTCATCATCTTTGACGTTGATGTGATGGGCGGCATAAACCTCAAGCGCATCTTCGGAGAGAAGGCTTGCTCGATTTTTATCATGCCTCCCTCAATCGAGGTGTTGCGCGAGCGCCTTATAGGACGCGGAACAGACAGCATGGAGACCATCGAGAAGCGTGTTGCAAAGGCCGAGTTTGAGATTGCCAAGTCTCCTGAGTTCGACCACGTTGTAATCAACGATATTCTTGATGTAGCCGTCGCTCAGACCGAGGGTATTATTAACGATTTTCTGGCAAAATAATATGGCCAAGCGACGAATGATGCTCTTTTTCGGGTCGTTCAACCCGATACATAACGGCCACATGGCACTTGCCGAGTACGCCGTTGAGCATGAGTTGTGCGATGAGGTTGCGATGATTATCTCGCCCCAGAACCCCTTCAAGCAAAATATGGCCATGGCCGCTGAGATGGATCGCTATTCGATGGTGGAGGCTGCTTGCAACAACTCTCGCTATCCCGAACGCATCAAACCTTCGGTAATAGAGTTCCTGCTTGAGAAACCATCATACACAATCAATACCCTGCGCCACCTGACAGAGAATTATGGCGACCAGATGGAGTTCACCATACTTATGGGCAGCGATTTGATAAATACACTCCCCAAGTGGCGTGAGGCAGAGGAGATTATCGCAGGATATGACATATATGTCTATCCCCGCCCAAACGTTCCAATGGAGTTTTCGACTGAGAGAACAACATTTTTGGCCGATGCCCCACAATGCGAATACTCGTCAACCGAGGTGCGTGACAGATTGGAGCGAGGTGACGATGTATCACAGATGATAGACAAGCAGGTGCGTGAGTATATCCGCGAACGAGGCCTATGGACTCTTTCAAGCAAGATTATGACACTCACAAATGCCATTTCCCAGTCACCATCAAATACGGAGCTATACCTTGAGCGTGGGAAGTGCTACTTTAGATGCAACGAGTGGGGGAATGCCATAAACGACTTCCGCAAGGCCGAAGAGTTGGCCGAGGACAAGACCGAAGCTCGCCAATATATCGAGATGGCCGAGGAGATTTTAGAGTATAGATATAAAGATATTTACAACCCATGATAGAGATTGATGATAAGATAGTCAGTGCCGACTTACTGCGTGAGTGTTTCGCCTGCGATTTGGGCAAATGCAAGGGTATTTGCTGCGTTGAGGGTGATGCTGGCGCACCTCTGGAAATAGAGGAGGTCGACCTGCTGGAGGAGGAGTATGAGAATTACGCCCCCTACATGACCGAGGAGGGACGCGCTGCGGTAGAAGAGCAAGGATTTATGGTAGTGGATGTCGATGGTGACTACACCACGCCTTTGGTCGACAATGCCGCCTGTGCTTATGCTTTCGAGGAGAATGGCATAACATTCTGTGCCATTGAGCGTGCATATCGCGAGGGAAAGTGCTCGTTCCTAAAGCCCATATCATGCCACCTGTACCCCATACGCGTAAAGCAATTCCGCAACGGAACATATGGCCTTAACTACCACCGCTGGGCAGTTTGTCGCGATGCTGTGGAGTGTGGCAAGAATTTGGGAGTACCAGTATATAAAGCTCTCAAGGAACCTATCATCCGTCGCTTTGGCGAGGAGTTCTACAAGGCTCTGGAGTGCGCCGAGGAGCTTCTACGCGAACAAGAATAATGAATTACAAACCTTAACAAACAATAAACCCAATGAATTTACGCAGAACACTGCTTTTACTTTTGTCGCTTGCGATGGCAAGCGTAGCCTCAGCACAAGGAGTTAAAATCGTACAAAACACAATAAACAAAGACTCCCTGCCCGACGATGCTATCATCGTTAAGCGCGTGCCCCTTGAATCGGGCCCAGCCTTTGAGGTTAAGGATGTTTTGGTTGTTGACACCATACCCTCATCAAGCGAGGGACTTAACATTGTACTCTATAACGACAACACTTGGCGTTTTGTTCGTAACCGCAATATCGACGTATTGGACGAAACGGTATATACACACGACTGGGACACGACTAAAATACAGCCTTTCAAGGTTGAACTGAAGGATATTCCCATGTCGATGGTCATCGACCTTGTGGATTCGCTCAAGAGCTACCACTATCCATTCAAGGGCCGTGTAACCTCGAAGTATGGTCCACGCCGTCGTCGCATACATCAAGGAACTGACATTGACCTCGAAACAGGCGATCCAGTATATGCAACCTTCGATGGCCGTGTGCGCATCTGTACTTATGTACGCGGAGGCTATGGTAATTTGGTAGTTTTGCGCCACGACAATGGTTTGGAGACCTTCTACGGTCACCTATCTGAAATCAGCGTAAAGCCCAACGACTGGGTTACGGCAGGTCAGGTTATCGGCAAGGGTGGCAATACAGGCCGAAGCACTGGCTCTCACCTACACTACGAGATGCGATACAAGGGACATACGTTTGACCCTGAACGTCTTATCGACTTCGCCACGGGTGATTTGCGACGTGAAACATTCCTTCTGAAACGCACATATTTTAGTCCTTATTCTCGTTTCACACAGGACTTCGAGGAGGAGGTACAGAGCGACGAGGAGGACAAGAAGATAGCCAAGGAGGCGGCAGCTATTAAGTACCACATCGTGAAGAAGGGCGATACATTGGGACGTATTGCTATCAACAACCACACTACGGTATCGAAACTCTGCCAGCTCAATGGCATTAAGAAGACCTCTATCTTGCGTCTTGGTCAACGAATCAGAGTCCGATAAACGATGAAACGACTTATATTAATATTTGCCCTATTGTGGGCGTGGAGCACCTCGGCTCAGGTTGCTCCCAAGCATGCTCTTAAGCACTATATAAATAATGGTGACAAAAGTTTTGCATGGGAGTTACGCGACAGCCTCAACACAACAGATGCTACCGCATATCGTCTAAGAATGCAGTCGCAGACATGGCGCGAGTTGGCGTGGATTCACGAGTTGGTTGTAATTGTTCCTAACAAATTGACCAACAACGAGGCTCTGATACATATCTCTGGCGGTAGTGCCAACGAGCAGACGGGCGAGCCGGACTACCATAGCTGGGACAATTCGCTCGTAGGCTTTATGACAGGTATTGCCACCCGATGTGAGGCCATAACGGCAATTTTATGGCAGGTGCCGCGCCAGCCTCTGTATGGGGGCAAGTATGAAGATGAGTTGGTGTCGTACACATTCCACAACTTCCAGAACGACAAGGACCAGACTTGGCCTCTGCTGTTCCCGATGACCAAGAGCGCTATACGTGCGATGGATGCCATCGAGGAGTTTTCGGCAAAGAAAAATCTTCCGGTGAAGGCCAGCAGTTTTGTCATGAACGGCATCTCAAAGCGCGGATGGACAACATGGCTCACCGCCGCAAGCGAGGATAAACGTGTGGTAGCCATTGCTCCGATGGTTATCGACATCCTGAACATGCCTATCAGTGTGCCGTACCAGCGACACATGTTTGGAAGTTATAGTATTCATATTCAGGATTATGTAAACCTTGGCCTTACCGAAGAGGCTGTAACCCCTGCGGGCAGAGAGCTGGTGGCAATGATTGACCCATACTCATATCGAGAGAAGTACACAATGCCAAAAATGATATTCTTCGGCACGAACGATGAGTATTGGACGGTAGATGCGGTGAAGAACTATATTGACGGTATTCCTGGAGATAAGTTTATCTCGTATGTCACCAATGCAGGACACAGCTTGGGCAACAAGCAGGCGGCATTCAGCACATTGGAGGCATTCTTCCGTCAGACGATAGATGATATGAAGTACCCCCGTTTTGACTATCAAATAAAGGAGAAGCAGGGTAGTGCTACCATCACAATCAAGGCTGATAAACAACATTTGGAGGAGGTGATTCTATGGGAAGCCACATCCGAAAATAAGGATTTCCGCCAGAGCAAGTTTGTCCCGACAAACGAAGGTATCTCGCACAAAGGCAAGGCGAAAATTGAGGTCGAATACCCCGCTGAAGGATATAAAGCCTTCATTGTAATGGCCAAATATCGTCACCCCAACGGTGGCGAGCCGTATAACATAACAACAAGAATGTTCACGGCCGACAAAAACGAGGTGTTCGACGAAATATTCGAGCCTGAGATAAAAGTTGAGTTGCCGATGTAATAAAAAAGCTGTCCGCACGGGACAGCTTTTTATTTATTTACTCTTTTTCGTACTACACCCCAAGCGCGCGTACCATACAAACACGATTCCGACATTGTGGATAACATCTCCTCAAGTCGTGACGCTGGAATAACAAAGCTCAACTCATCAGCACGGAAATAGGGCCTTACCGATGGGTCAAAAGCCCCTAAGAAACAACGTCGCCCACCTCTGCGATTCTCTCTCACAGCAAGAGATACTACCGACGAACATCCCGACCCGAAGTTTGCCGACACAGCATGTTCTTCTCGATTATCGAAACAGGCCCACATATGTAATCCCGCAAGCATATCGGGTGTAGCATAGAACATCATACCCTCTATACCCTCAAAAGAATCCACTTGGTCAATACGTGCAAAATTAAGGTACCGCCCCTTAGCGGGTTCCAACTCTAATGACTCGACATATGCTACTACATCTTCGGGCGTACGCTTATAATGCTCTGTATAAGACACAAACAGCGGCACTCGCTCTGGCAGCGGGCCAAATCCGGTATAGAGTTTTCCGCCGCCACAACTTATAACATCGGACGACAAGGCAACCGCCTGCCCCTGACGCGCTCTCCATACTCCCTTAAAGAAACATCCTTCAATCTTATCTGTCACTGCAACAGGAGTATCCGAATACCAAAAAACGAGCGGCAAAGATGGCTTCTCGCCAAAAGCCTCACGATAGGCTGTAATAAATTCTGATACAGTCATAATCTTAATGAGATAGAATTAGAATAATATCGTACACTCCTCATTTGCCAAATCCTTTTGGCGTTGAGCCCACTCCGCCGGGGGATTATCCGACGGCTGCGGCCACCAGAAGCCTTTTGATGAGTAGGTAATCTTAGCTCCCTTCGGCGAGGTACGCATCACAGCAAAGCCTATATCGCCATAGAATGTTGCTGGCAACGCCACCACAGGCACCATACGCTGCGGCACGCGAGGGCGAAGAATCCTAACCGACTTATTCCAAATATGGACATGGCCATACACATAACCAACAACCGCAGGTGATTCGGTTATAAGGCTCTCCAAGTTACGCATCTCGCTTGAGGGATGGTGCGCTCCGAGAATCACTGGGCGCGTAGCCTTCGACAAATAATCCTTCAGCCACGCAATCTGCTCATCGCTCATATCGCCATTGACTGTTGTACTTTGACGAGGTTTCAGGTCTGGCTTCTCGGCAAGTGAATCGAGCATAATAAAATCCACATCGGGCAGCTTCACAACCGACACAACACGTCCTGCAACGGGCGTTGTTTCAGCATATTGCGAAAATACCTTAAAGAATGTTGCGCGACGGTCGTGATTACCCATACCGAGCGTAACTTTAATACCAGCCTCCTCCAACGGACGCAACAGCTCGGCAGCATAACGGTAATCCTCCTCCAACCCGTAATCCCACGCCACATCACCAAATATCAGCACATTGGCAGGCAGAGGACGCATCGAGAGAATCTCCTTTACTCGCAACTCAAGGCAAATGGGATTATACGGATAGTGTATAGATTTACCATCCTTAATCTCACCGCAAATATGAATATCCGACATCAACACCGTAAGCGAGGGGTCTAATCGTTTTGAGGGTGCCTCAGCCGAGAGCTCCTCCATCTTATCCAACACCGATGCATGGGCTGGCACCAAAGCTGCACCGCTCAAAGCCATCATCGAGGCTAAAAACTCTTTTCTATCCATACTTATAGATTTATACTAATACTCTCTTACACCGAAAATAGTCGAGCCGATACGCACCTCCGTAGAGCCATACTCTATGGCAAGGCGATAGTCGTCCGACATACCCATCGACAATATGTCGAACTCCTCGCCAAAATATCGCGCAAGTTCGACCTTATAAGCAGCAAGACGCTCAAAATCAGAGCGTACAGTAGCCTCATCGTCGGTAAATGTAGCCATACCCATCACGCCCCGAATACGGATGTGGGGCAGGGCAGCAAAACCTCCCCGCTGCACGAACTCCAGCAACGAAGCATAATCCCACCCCGACTTGTTCTCTTCCGCCGTAACGTGAATCTCCAGCAGGCAATCAATCACACGACCATTTTTTGCTGCCTGACGCTCTATCTCCTCAGCCAGACGCTCGCTATCGAGCGACTCAATAAGGTGAACAAAAGGCGCGATATACTTAACTTTATTGGTCTGCAAATGGCCTATCATGTGCCATTCTATATCGTGGGGCAGTTGCTCATATTTCTGTTTCAGTTCCTGCGGGCGACTCTCACCAAAGGCTCGCTGACCAGCAGCATAGGCCTCCTTAATAGCCTCGGCAGGGTGAAACTTCGACACAGCGAGCAACTTTACGCCAGCGGGCAACTCGGCCTGCAAACTCTTTATTTGCTTCTCTATTGACATAGCATTTGATTTTACTCTGTAAAATTACATATTTTTTCGGATTTTACACCTATTTTTCTTACCTTTGACATTTAGATTATAATAACCAAAACATTATAGAGATGAAAAAACTGTTTACTACGCTTATGCTCGCTGTGGCAACGGCTCTCACGCCTGCCTTAGCCTGCACAAACTTTATCGTAACAAAGGGAGCTTCAACCGACGGCTCTGTTCTGGTAACTTATGCTGCCGACTCTCACCAACTCTACGGCGTACTCTACAAGTACAACCCAGCAAAGAAGGCTGCGGCGATGATGCCCGTATATGAGTGGGACTCAGGCAAGTATTTGGGTGATATTCCTCAGCTCAAGACTACCTACGCCACCGTTGGTAACATGAACGAGCATTCGCTCATCATCACCGAGACTACATTTGGCGGCCGTTCGGAGTTGCACAATCCCGACGGCATTATCGACTACGGCTCACTAATCTACATCGCCTTACAGCGTGCCAAGACTGCTCGCGAGGCTATCGATGTGATTGTTGAGTTGGCTAACACCTATGGTTACTACTCAAGCGGCGAGAGCTTCTCAATCGCTGACGCCAATGAGGCATGGATTATGGAGCTTATCGGCAAGGGGCCCGACAAGAAGGGTATCGTATGGG
>CAYLRH010000044.1:0-7998 GCA_964385905.1 uncultured Alistipes sp. | reverse complement strand
GTCATCTCCTTGGGAGCCTTCGCCATAACGCCCACATCGGCCAAAATTGCCTTCGGAGCTGGGCAGGTGAAGGTCTGCTTCATATTTTTGTATGTGATAGACGCGCCAAATGACGAATAACCATCCACCGAAGCTGCAGTTGCCACACACATATAGGGGCGATTCTGATGGTAAGAGCATAGCTTACACAAGTCATTTATCGTACCCGAACCGACAGACACCGCAATGGCATCGCTCTTGGCCAGACGCTCATCCAACATCTCTATGAATTTCCACTCGGCATGCAACTCCTTGTCGGTAAAAATATAAGGCTCTTCACACTCCACACCCTCACGCTGAAGATGTGCATACACAGCCTCACCCGCAGCTTGCCAAGTATTCTCATCGGCAACAATCAGAGCCACCTTACCTGAAAACTGCTCTTTGAACATTACGGGAACACGATCGAGAATATCAACTCCGATCTCAAGTGCGGCCGTATCGGTCGCGGCAGCCAATGCTTTGGCTATTTGCTGATTCTGACTCATGGGATAATTTATTTTATATCTAACAAAGGTAGAGAAAATATTTCATTCCGCCCACACTAAAACAAAAAAGATGAAACTCCGCTTACGGAATTTCATCTTTTTAGCAATTTTATTGGAAACTTATCTCACCTTCCGAATAATCTCCGCACCATGCAAAATAGCCTGCTCATTCTGAGGCAACAACGACCATGCTCGCTCTGGCAATGACTTCTTCAGACCAGCCATTACATTCTCTATTTGCACGATAGGCTTAACCTTTAGATAGCCGCCCAAAATCATGGTATTAAACATCTTAGCCTGTCCCAAACGGGCGCACTCGGCAGCCGCATCAATAGCATAGATTTCAATATCGCTACGAGTAGGAGGGTTGACAATTCCGTTGGTATCGTATATCAACACGCCACCCGGCTTCACCTTTGACTCAAACTTATCCATCGACTGCTGATTCAGAATAATAGCCGAATCATACACATCGGAAATAGGTGACGAGATTTTCTTATCCGACACGATAACCGTAACGTTAGCCGTACCGCCTCGCATCTCAGGGCCATACGATGGCATCCACGTAACCTCAAAATCCTGCATAACACCAGAATAGGCCAGAATCTTACCCATTGACAATACGCCCTGACCGCCAAAACCTGCTATAATCAATATCTCTTTCATAATCGTCAATGCTATTTGGGTAATTCACTACATTTAATATCGCCTAACGGATAGTGGGGTAACATATTCTCCTCCAACCACTTATTCGCCGCCACAGGAGAGAGTTTCCAACCACTGTTGCACGTTGCCACAACCTCCACCAAAGAGTAGCCATTACCCGACAGAGAATTCTCAAACGCCTTGCGGATAGCCTTTTTACACTTACGCACGTTGGCGGGGGTATGCACACTCTGACGAGTGATATATGTCGCACCATCCAGATGAGTCATCATATCGGCAATCTTATACGGGAAACCGTTCAACACTGCATTACGGCCATAAGGAGTTGTCGCAGTCTTCATTCCCAGCAGGGTAGTAGGCGACATCTGACCACCTGTCATGCCATATATTGCATTATTAATAAATATCGTAACAATGTTTTCGCCTCGTGCTGCGGCGTGTATGGTTTCGCCCGTTCCAATAGCCGACAAATCGCCATCACCTTGATATGTAAACACCAATTTCCTGGGATTAAGACGCTTAGCTGCCGTTGCCACAGCGCAGGCACGGCCATGTGCAGCCTCAATCCAATCTACATCTATATAACGGTATGCAAATACTGCACAACCCACAGGCGACACAGCAATAGTATCACCCTCAAGCCCCATCTCGTCGATAACTTCGGCTATCAAATTATGCACCGTGCCGTGGCTACAACCCGGACAGTAGTGCATTACCTCATCAGTAATCAATCGCGGACGCGAATGAACCAGATTTTCCTGCTTTATCTCTACCTTTGTCATAATGCACCTATTTTACGATTTTACTTTTCAACGCCATCAACACATCATCGGGAGATACCATCATACCTCCAGTTGTTCCAAAATGCTCAACCGGGGCCTTGCCATTAACAGCCAATCGAACATCCTCGACCATCTGTCCAGCATTCAACTCCACTGACAAAAATCCCTTTACACCTCGCTCGGCCAACTTAGCCAACGGTGCAGTGGGGAAGGGCCACAACGTAATAGGACGCAACAAGCCAAGTTTTATACCCTCGGCACGAGCAGCCTCCACGGTAGCAGAGCAAATGCGGGCCGATGAGCCAAACGCCACAAGCACGTAATCTGCATCATCGCACTCAACCTCCTCCCAACGAGCTTCATAGGCCTCAATAGCCATATATTTGGCCTGCAAGCGATCGTTCAACTCCTTCAACTCCTCTGGCTGAAGGAAGAGCGATGTACATATATTTCTATCCTTACGGCCTCCCTTGCCACACACAGCCCATGTTTTACACTCCTCAGCTATCTGCTCGTCGGTACGACGTGGCTGCTGGGGAGCAAGTACAACCTTCTCCATCATTTGGCCAATGGCTCCATCAGCCAGAAGCATAGCAGGTGTACGATATTTAAATGCCAAATCAAATGCGAGGATAACAAAGTCATGCATCTCCTGCACCGATGAGGGCGCCAGCACAATCAAACGATAATCGCCATGACCGCCACCCTTGCAAGCCTGAAAATAATCGCCCTGCGACGGCTGAATAGTTCCCAAACCGGGACCTCCACGCTGACAATTTACTACAAGACAAGGTAATTCACACGCAGCCAGATAGCTGATACCCTCACTCATAAGGCTCACTCCGGGACTCGATGACGAGGTCATAACCTTCTTGCCCGTTGCAGCACCGCCATATACCATATTGATAGACGAAACCTCAGACTCAGCCTGCAAAACCACCATACCGGTACTCTCCCAAGGGCGCAGTTCCATAAGGGTTTCCATAACCTCCGACTGAGGAGTAATAGGGTAGCCGAAATAGCCATCACAACCACATCGTACTGCGGCATGGGCGATAACCTCATTACCCTTCATCAATCTTATATCCCTCTCTGCCATATCTACTCAATTTTTTGACGATAAATAACAAGACAACTATCAGGACAAATTATTCCACATGAGGCACAGCCCGTACAACTATCGGGATTGGCCATCTCAACATAATTGTAGCCCTTGCCATTAACTTTGGCTGACAATGCCAACACATCGCAAGGACAAGCCGTAACACAAACACCACATCCTTTACAACGAGCCTCATCGACAACTACATGACCCTTAATCTTTGCCATAAACTTAATATTTTACTATTTTATATACTTCGTAATATAAAAGTATAACCTCTATACGCAAATATACTTAAAAAGTACGAATATTCCTATTTTTTACATACAGTAATAACCGCAAATAGTAATATTTTATTAATACGAATATCGGATATAAATGATGATAGTACAAATTATTGTGGCACGAGCACCTTTATAGTGTTAAAATTCCTATAAGGGGCGAAAATCTGAATAGAGGGGCGAAAATTTATAATATGTACACGGTTTATTTATCCACAGAAATCGCATATCTAAAAAAAAAATCACCCTAGCGGCAAAACCGAGAGGGTGATTAATCGATAATAATATTGCGTCAATATCTCATCGCATTATTTTAAATACAAGTTATTCGGCTACTCATCAAAGGAGTGAATAACAACACCCGAACGCAACTTGGGCTCAAACCATGTGGTTTTGGGAGGCATTATATTGCCTGTATCTGCAATGGTTATCAGCTGCTGCATCGAAACAGGATAAAGAGCAAAAGCAACCTTCATCTCTCCGCTATCAACGCGCTTCTTCAGCTCGCCAAGTCCTCGAATTCCTCCGACAAAATCAATCCGTTTTGATGTGCGTAAATCCTTAATATCAAGAATCTTATCCAACACCAATTCAGACAACACTGTAACATCTAACACACCGATAGGGTCGTTATCATCATATGTTCCCTCACGTGCCGTCAGACTATACCACTTGCCATCGAGATACATAGCAAAGTTATGCAACGAAGAGGGTGTATATATTTCTTCGCCCTTCTTCTCCACAACAAACGACTCGTCCAATTTTGAAAGCAACTCCTCAGCCGTCAGGCCATTAAGGTCGCGCACAACGCGATTATAGTCAATAATTCTAAGTTGCGACGCAGGGAAGGTTACAGCCAAGAAATAACAATACTCCTCATCTCCCGTATGGTTGGGATTAGCCGCCATACACTCCTGTCCCACACGTGCAGCCGCAGCTGTACGATGGTGACCATCAGCCACATACAATGCAGGAATAGCCGCAAATAACTCTGTTATGCGGTGATTCTTATCCTCATCGCGCACAACCCAGAAGTGGTGACCAAAACCATCCGCCGCCGTAAAATCATAATCGGGCTCTTTGTTTTTCACAACATCCTCAACGATAGCGTTAATCTCATCATCATCGGGATATGTGAAGAACACAGGCTCGATATTTGCCTTTTGGTTACGCACGTGAATCATACGATCCTCCTCCTTATCGGGGCGCGTTAGCTCATGTTTCTTTATAGCTCCAGAGAGATAATCCTCAAAGTGGCAGCAGATTGCAATACCATACTGCGTGCGACCATTCATAGTTTGGGCGTAGATATAATAGTGCTCCTGCTCATCCTGCAACAACCAGCCACGCTCCTTCCATGCACGGAAATTGTCCATAGCCTTTTGATAAACCTCCTCAGAGTGCTCGTCGGCAATGGGATCAAAATCAATCTCAGGTTTAATGATATGCAAGAGCGAACGCTCAGAAGCTTCTGCCTTAGCCTCCTGAGAATTCAGCACATCGTATGGACGTGATGCCACCTCGGCAGCATACTCTTGGGGCGGACGAATTCCGCGAAAAGGTTTTATTCGAACCATAGTTAGCCTATATTATTTACAATCACAAGGTTTCTTATTTACTTGGAAGCGTGTTTCACCACTTTCGAAATAACCCACTATCTGGCGTGCAGCAGCAAGACCAGCGTTGATGTTAGCCTCAGCCGTCTCTGCACCCATCTTCTTGGGCGTAGCAAAGAAGCGATTTCCGAATAGAGCAGACATAGTTGATGCATCATCAGGAGCGACATCGGTAATATACTTCAAATCTGCACGCTCGGTCATAGCTGCCTCCAAACCAATCTCGTCGATAACCTCTTTACGGGCTGTATTCACCAATGTAGCACCCTTCGGCATTGACATCACAAGTCTGTAACCAATTGATTTCTTAGTCTGTGCAGTGGCAGGGATATGCAACGAGAGGAAATCCGAACCAGCGTACAACTCCTCAACGCTGCCCACAGGCTCTACACCATCGTTCTCGAATAATGCCCTATCCGTAACAAAAGGATCATACGCCAGAACATTCATACCCAACGCCTTAGCCTTACGAGCCACCAAACGGCCCACATTACCATAAGCATGAATACCGACAGTCTTGCCCTGCAACTCATAGCCTGTACCCGGAGTAAAACGATTACGCGACATATAAATCATCATCGCCAACGCCAACTCGGCCACAGCATTAGAATTCTGTCCCGGAGTATTCATCACAACAATATCTCGGGCCGAAGCAGCCGCCAAATCTACATTATCGTAACCCGCACCAGCACGAACAACAATCTTCAACTGCGGAGCAGCCTCAATAACCTCGGCTGTAACCTTGTCGCTACGTACAATCATACCATCGACATCGGCGACAGCTGCAATAAGTTCCTCTTTCTCTGTATATTTTTCCAATAGAGCCACCTCATATCCGGTAGCCGCAAGTATCTCTTTAATACCGTCTAACGCCTTTTTCGCAAACGGTTTTTCTGTTGCTATAAGAATTTTCATTGTCTTTTTACGTTCTGTTAAGTCCTCAACCTCTATCGTCTCCCACTCGACATAATTACATCCGAGCGGATCACGATAAATATGTAAGTTATTACACATTATTTAACGTGCATCTTTTCAAACTCCTGCATGCACTCAACCAATGCATCCACAGCCTCCATCGGACACGCATTGTAGCACGACGCGCGGAAACCGCCCACCAATCGGTGACCCTTGATGCCAACCATACCACGCGACTTGGCAAACTCCATAAATTCGGGAGCCAGAGCCTCGTTGCCCTCGGTCATAACGAAGCATATATTCATCGAAGAGCGATCCTCAACCTCAACAGTTCCGCGGAACAACGAGTTGCGGTCAATCTCTCCGTATAGCTTCGCTGCCTTTGCCTCGTTGCGGCGATGAATCTCAGCCAAACCGCCTTCAGCTTTCAGCCACTTCAGTGTTTCACGCAATACGTAGATAGGGAATACGGGAGGTGTATTAAACATCGAATTATTCTCAACATGCGTATTAACATTTACCATCGTAGGCAGAGGACGCGCCACCTTCTCCAACATATCGTCACGAATGATGACAAACGACACACCCGCAGGGGCAAGATTTTTCTGCGCACCACCATAAATCAAGGCATACTTGCTAACATCGATAGGGCGGCTCAGGATATTTGAACTCATATCTGCAATCAATGGCACGGGAGAATCGATATCGCTCTTGTACTCAGTACCATAAATTGTATTATTTGCGCAAATATAGAGGTAATCCAAATCCTCAGGAATATCAAAATTCTTGGGGATATAGGTAAAATTCTTATCCTCCGATGATGCCACGACATTCACCTCGCCATAGAATTTTGCCTCCTTGATAGCCTTCTTTGTCCATACGCCCGTGTTTACATATCCCGCCTTCTTACCCAAGAAATTTGCAGGGATATGGAAGAACTGTGTGCTGGCACCTCCGCCAACGAAATATATTTTATAATTATCAGGAATGCCCAACAACTCCTTCATCAAACTCTTTGCCTCGGCCAATACAGCCTCAAACTCAGGGGTACGGTGGGATATGGAGAGCAACGAAAGGCCTGTTCCATCAAAATTGATAATAGCCTTTGCGGCAGCTTCAAGCACCACATCCGGAAGAATAGAGGGTCCGGCATTGAAATTATACTTCTTCATAACAGAAAAATTATTAAAATTTATCAATAACTTTTAATCTTGACATCGCTGTTTTCTCTTACAAAGTAAACATAAAATTATGATTATTCAAAATCTCACAAAGGATTTTTATATTCAGATCGTCACTTTTTTAGGGGCAAAACTTTTATTAATTTAATTATTTAGAATTTTTAATAACAATACAACACATAAAAACTCCCAAAATCGGAAAAACGTAATATTTTCAAAAAATATAATTTTCTTCATTTTACCTCCTACGCTTCGCGACAACTGGTTACAAATTATAACCCACGCAACCTCAACATCAGCAATCACCATCGAATACGATTTTCGCATAATAGCACCCCAAAAATTTGCTAAACAGACTCTATTGTCGTATCTTTGCAAAGATTTGGTGTTTTGAAAATTCTTCTTTTAAGAAGAAGATTCTCTCACCAGCGCTATAATAACGAATTTTACGCTCAAAAAAGATGATAAAATCAATGACTGGATTCGGCAAGAGCGAAGTATCACTGCCGACCAAGAAAATTACCGTAGAAATACGCTCACTTAACTCAAAGCAGTTGGATTTGTCGGTAAAACTACCTGGCATATATCGCGCATATGAGTTTGACATCCGCAGCATGGCCGCAACAGGCATAGTACGAGGCAAGGCTGACATCAGCATCAGCATCGAGACTACCGCCACACAAACATCGGCAACAGTCAATAAGGATATCTTCCGTGAGTATCTTCGTCAGGTTAACGATGCGTTGGCATATTCGGGTGTGGATGCTGACTATGACGCTATAATTCCCGCTGTTTTGCGTATGCCTGAGGTGGTATCTACCCACGTTGAAAATATTTCAGAGGAGGAGCACGCGGCTCTCATGCAGGCCGTTACGGAGGCTTTGGAGCATTTCAATTTATTCCGCGAGCAGGAGGGTGCAACCTTGAT
>CAYLRH010000043.1:0-8032 GCA_964385905.1 uncultured Alistipes sp. | reverse complement strand
CGCGCCATGGAGCTTATTCCCACGGTGCGTCTGTCGGCAGGTCTTCCTCCCCTCGTAACCCCCACATCGCAGATTGTAGGCGCTCAGGCTGTAAACTGCGCTATGGACGAGAAGGCTGGTCGCGAGATGTACACCAACAAGAGTTCACAGTTCATCGGTTTGGTTAAGGGTGACTATGGTAAGACTCCCGTCGAGATTGACCCTGAGTTCCGTCTTAAGATATGTGGTTTCCGCGAGGAGATTCCTTATGACACCTCTAAATACAAGATGCAGCCTAACCCCGTGATTGAAGAGGCTGGTGGCGTAAAGTTGGCCGAGAACGAGAAGGAGTTGCTGCTTCTGGAGTTGTTCCCGCTGGTAGCAAAGAACTACCTCACAAACACCAAGAAGAAGGCTTACGAGGCTGCCGAAGCCGCTAAGGCTGCCAATGCTGCGGCTAAGGCTGAGAAGGAGGCAAAGAATGCAGCAGAGGCAAAGGCCGCATTTGCTGCCCAGAAGGTTAAGCCCATCACTGGCAAGACCGTAGAGGCTCCCCTCCCTGGCCGTATCATCGATATTTGTGTTAAGGTTGGCGACAAGGTAAAGCGTGGTCAGACCATTGCAATTCTTGATGCCATGAAGATGGAGAATTCGATGACGACCGACTACCCCGGAACTGTAAAACAGATTTTTGTGGAGGTAGGCGAGGCTGTTCCTACAAATGCTATCTTGGCTGAGATTGAATAATCTCTATCCAATACAGTAAGAGAGGGCGTTTAACAAGAGATGTTAACGCCCTCTTTTGCATCGTGGTTGCACAATAAATAGGACAAAGATACGTTGTACATAAAACCAACAACTATTACACAAATGAGAAAGCCGAAGAATATCGAAAAGTACGAAGACAATTATTCGGAGAGTAAGCTCCAGCGCAAACTCTCGTCGGTGGCACGATGGGCTGGAGCGAAATTGGTCTATGCGGCCTTATTGCTCTACTATGTACTTCGCAATCCAAATGTTTCGAAAGCCGATAAGAGCAAGATATACGGAGCGTTAGGATACTTTATCTTACCCACAGATTTAGTTGCCGACTTTATTCCATTGGCTGGTTACACCGACGATATGGCCGCTATAATGTGGGCCATTCACACCGTATCGAGTAACATCACCCCCGAAATCAAGGCTCAGGCAAAGGCCAAACTCGGCAAGTGGTTTAATCGTTACAACGAGAAAAAGATTGACAAGGTCATATAGTTGACATCGCACATAAGGGCTGCCCAAACGAGAGTTTGGAGCAGCCTTTTTTATTTAAATCTCTTTTGCGAGAACAACGCAACGAAGAAATCGCTATCTTTGCCGAAGGTAAGTAAGCAAAAACATGGAGCAGAAAAACCATACTCAAATAAAAGAGAAGCTATGGAATAGCAATTACCTGAAGGTCTGGACAGCCAATTTCATGATCTTCTTCTCGTTCATGCTCCTCACACCTTTGCTTCCATCGTATCTGAGCGACACTTTCGGTGCCGATAAGCAGACAATAGGCATCGTGCTATCGGGTTACACATTGACAGCTCTGTTAATTCGTGCCTTGAGCGGTTATATTGTCGACAGCTTTCCCCGTCGCACAGTGATGATGGTAAGTTATTTTCTCTTCGCCCTATTCTTTGCAGGTTATCTCGCAGCTGGGACACTACTCCTGTTTGCTATTGTCCGCACCCTGCATGGAGCGCCATTCGGGGCTACAACCGTATCAAACAGCACGGTGGCAATAGATGTTCTGCACCCGTCACGACGTGCCGAAGGCATAGGCTATTATGGTCTTAGCAACAATATCGCAACAGCTATCAGCCCCACCGTGGCATTGCTGCTTTTTGATGCTTACAACAATTATGACCTACTCTTCTGGCTGGCATTTATCACAGCGCTCATCGGGTTGGCCAGCACATCATCGGTCAAGCTACGCGAGCGTGAAATCGTAAAGCAGAAGGCTCCCCTATCACTCGACCGTTTCATATTGCTAAAGGGTTGGCGACAAGGTGCCGCCATGATTTGCTACGCTTTCTCGTATGGAGTGCTGGCTACATACATCGCAATATATGGGAAAGAGGAGTTGGATATAACAGGAGGCACAGGACTATTCTTCATGTTGCTCGCCATAGGCCTTATCCTGTCCCGCCTTGTTGGAGGGCGTACACTGCGACAAGGTAAAGTTACCCAGAACGCATCTATTGGAACAGCCGTTTCACTTGTCGGATACCTCATATTTGCAGCTGTACATAACCATTGGGGATACTATGGCGCTGCACTTATCATTGGACTCGGCAACGGACATATGTTTCCCGCTTTTCAGACCATGTTTATCAACCTTGCCCCCAACTCACAACGAGGCACAGCAAACTCAACACTACTCGTATCGTGGGATATAGGCATAGGACTCGGCATTTTGGTCGGAGGTATCGTTGCAGAACACGTAGGTTATCATGCCGCATTCTGGACTGCATGGGGAGTCAACGTATTGGGTGTTGGCATATTCTACCTCTTCGCCCGCAGACACTTCCTGCAAAACAAATTACGATAAAAAAGGCTGCCCGTAAGGGACAGCCTTTTTGGCTTTGAGAAGCAAGTATTAGTTACTCTTCTTCTTGAATAAATCGAGGGCCTTACCTATGGCGTTAGCAGCCTTCTCGGCCTTTGTTGTAGGCTGTGCCGTAGCGGTAGAGTCGGCCGCATCAGCCGAAGCCGTAGAGTTTGAAATACCGAGCTTCTCACCCAGACCCGACAATGCAGACTTTGCAGCCTGTTGTGCCGCCTGTTTAGCCAAGCTCTCAAGGTCAATACCCACCTTCGGCGAGGTAAACGTACCACCGATAGTCATATCCACCGTACCTAACTTAGACACAGCACCTGCCGATGCCGGGAGAGTTATAGTACCACGATAGTCGATTGTCTGATCGAGGCCAGTCGAACCAGAGAGTTTCATGGTATAATCGCCCATCTTCAAATCAAACGGTTTGGTATTCACGCGGCCATCCTTTATTGTGAAGTCAATAGCCAAATCCTTTACGCGAGTATCCTTCAACGACGGCTTCTTGACAATATCGGCAACCATGTTAATAACCTTAACATCTCCCAAACTCAAATCCTTTGTCGAGAGGCTACCACTGGCATTAAGACTCTTTATTACGGGGCTCAACTCGTCATCAAGCAGCGTATTAACCTTTATACCTCCTGAAAAATTACCCGTCAGACCTGCGAAGATGGGAGCCAGCTGCTGCACCATGTCCAAATCGCGATAAGCATCAGCAAAAGCGATATTATTCAAAGCAAAACCTGCATCCAAACGAGGCTGAGCACCAACGGGTGTTGCATACGAGCCATTAGCCACCACGCTACCGCCCATTGTATTGAGCGACAGATTCTGCATATCGACCTTGCTATCCTTAATAATTAGGAGTCCCTTTATATCGGCAAAGTTCATCTTATCCAGCAACACCTGCTTCATATTTACCTGCGCACGGAAGTCGATATTATCGGGCACGCGAATACCTCCCGTGACAGATGTTGTCGGCTCCTGCTCCACCGCATCGGCTTCGGGTGCAGGCTCATTGCTAGCCTCAGACTCACCACCCATGAAATCATTAAGATTAATCTTATTGCTGCTCACATTCAGTGTACCCCTGAGCGTTGTACCCTTCAGCACATAACCGAGATAATTCTCAAAACGGCTATCCAGCGTAATGTCGTTATCTCCTACATTTATCGTGGTCTGGCTCAGCTCCACATAGCGGGGGCTGAAACTGAATGTCGAGCGCTGAATATCCACATCGGGCATATCCTCCATCTGCAACTTCATATCGCTAAGGTTGATACTACCCTCTGCCTCCACCTTGTCGAACTGCTCCTTCTCGATATATGACAGGCGTCCAGAGAGTCCCATATCGGCATTGACAACACCATTGAGATTCATATCCTCCAACGGATATACATCCTTAATCTTACCCAAATCGAGCTTACCCTTAGCTGAAGCCTTAAAATCGGGGTCGCTGATAGGAGTACGAACATCAGCAGTCATGCTGAACGGATTACCAGCAAGAGTGAAGTTAAAGGGATTAACAGTAATAGTCGTTACGTCCAAGCTACCGCCTGGATTCTTAACCATAGCGGCTACATTAATACCATCAACACCCGCAGGCAATGACGGATAGCGGAACATGGCATTCTTCACATTCAGCGCAACATCAAAGGCCGGAACGGTATCCTCACCCTCATAGCTACCCTTCGCATAGGCTGTAAGGGTTGCAACACCATCAGTCTTAAGGCCATCGAAATCCTTTGCATAAATAGCTGGGATAAGCGACAGAATCTCCTTGAAACCTACCTCGTTGGTATTGAGTTTAAGATCCATATCCATACCCTTATCGGTCATAGCCACCCAACCATCGACAGCTGCTTTTATAGCGTTGAGCTGCAACTCGTTCTCATTGAGCGTATATTTCTGATTTGCAAAGTCGGCCGCCACATCCATATCAGCCTTAATGGCAGCACCATTAAGAAAGGGCACACCACCCATGCGGAATGTTACCGAAGGAGTCTCGGCCGCCAACTTAACCATTGTAGCATCACTTCCGAAGTCACCCAAACAAGCAGCATCAAGCCCCTCGACAGAGGCATACATACCGCCCTGACGGTCATCATATACAACACTGAAATCATCTATCGAGAGTCGCTTCAGCGAAATCTTGAATGCAGAGGGCTCAGCATCTGGCTCCTCGACATTCTCCTCCCCCGATGATTTCATCACGTCCCAGTTCACCTGACCATCTTCCAGAACGATAGCCTTCACATGGGTGTCATCGACGATAATCTTTGTCACCTCATAATCGCCACTGATGAGCGACATAAGATTTACGGCTGCTGTCAATTCGCCGGCACGCACCAATGTATCGTTCTCAAATACACCCACACCCTTCAACCAGAAATCATTAAGAGATACCGAGGCCAACGGGAAACGGCGTATCAGGCTCACATCCAGGCTCTCGAAATCAAACTGAGCATTGAGCATCTTATTGCCTTCACTCTTAATCACACTCTCAATCTTTCCCTTGAAAGCAAACGGCAGCACCATCAGCAGCACCACAAGCGATGCGACGGCAATACCCACAATCTTCAACGTCTTTTTCATACTATATGGAATTTATAATTACTTATTACTCTTCACAATACCCTTCTTCGACTGCCCGTCAACATATATATAGAGAGGCTCGTCATACTCCACACATCGCAGATACTCGCCATCAAACCATGCAGGCATGGCATCCAACTGCTCTACATCGAGCGCACCATCGCCATGCGAGGGATCCAACGAGAGGTACCCTACGCCTAACGATGTTACATTCTGGAAGAAATGGGTACCCTGACTCGCCTCCACATTAAAGTTGGGAAGAGCTGACTCCACGATAACTCTCGCCTGCGAGATATGGGCCCACTTAACCGGAACTCCCAGATTGGGATCCGATGAGCCCCAACGGCCAGTACCGATAAGCACATACTCCTCTCCATCCTCGCGCATACGACGATTAATCTCATACAATTCTGCTGCAATCTGTTGAGTATTCAGCGATGTAAACTTATCAAACTTCATATACACCACACGCTTTATATCACGCATAAGTCCCACGCCCAAAGCATTTTCCGAATATACCACAGCACCCGACGTATCCATCTGCGACCAATCCAATTTGGCACTCTCCTCGTTGCGGATAATAGGGCGAATCTGCAACAGATTAAACACCTGCATCTCCCCCATCGGCACATCCATATTTACTGCGAACTCAATCTCCACGGGACAACGCATCTCCTCCTCGCCCATGCGCAACATATCGCGAATAATATCAGCCAACGGGAAAGAGCCATACTTGAGTATGCGGTTGAAAGTTATCACGCGGAAATAACGCGACAAGGTAGGACTCTCGCTGATACGGCTGTTTTGGTAGTCGTAGTATGAGCAGGTGTATTTCGCATTTCTAAACTCATTCATCTTCGACACGGGGATACGCTCAATATTTACCGCGTCATCGGTCGAAGAGCGGAAACTATCGGGATTCATGCTCAATGCCAGCACCTCGGTCTGTGCATCCTGAATCGTCAACTCAAGCGTAGAGGTCTGCAATGCCTTATCGGGATATGCAGGCGAGAAACGCAGGCTCTTACCGCCGTCAACCACAGCCTTACCCAATCCCATGACAATATTGCACACGCCCTCCTCGGCCTTCTCGTAACCGATAGGATAGAGGTTCTGTGAGCGTGCAACGCCCGACAGCGTCGGGAAGAAATAGCCATTCTGCTCCGTGCCGCACACCTCCTGAATAAGCACCGCCATCTTCTCCTCCGAGAGCAGGTTCTGCGAAGATTGTATATATGCCTTCGACGAGGCGAAGAAGACCGACGCATAAACGCTCTTAATGGCTCTCACCAACATACGCAGCATCTGGTCATCGTCCTCACAGCGAGGAATCATATATGTCGAATAAATACCAGCAAAGGGCTGATAGTGTGAATCTTCCAATTTGGATGACGAACGTATTGCCAGAGGCTTCTGGCAAGTCGAGATAAACACCTTCAACTTCTGATACAACTCCAGTGGCAACACCGAATTTATAAACTCCGACAGAATATCCTCATCGGCCAAATCACGCGAGATAACATATTTCAAACCGTTCATACGCATGAACTGATCGAAATAATCCGTAGCCACCACCAACGAGCGCGGTATCATGATACGTACATTGGGATACTTATAATAGTGGTTATACTTTGCCAGCATCGAGTTCATGAAGGCCAATCCACGTGCCTTACCACCAATCGAGCCTTCACCCAAACGGGCAAAACCGATAGCGTCGCTATATGTCTCCTCATCGAATTGCGCCACCAAACCCTGACCAAGCATTGTTCGATAATCCTTGAACATCGACACCAGCGCAGCACGATGCTCCGATGTAGATGCAAAATGGCTACTATTCAGATTACGCAACACATTAGCTAACGGGAACAAACCTCTTGCATATAGCCATTTAGAGAGGTGCATCTGCGAGAGATGATACTCCAGCACATCATCCGGCACCGTCGCAACCAACTCCTGCATCTGCATCAAATCACGCGCTCGGCCGACAACGGCACCCGTCTCAAGATCCCGAAATACAAACTCGCCAAATCCAAACTCACGAAGCACAACATCCTGCAACTCCGACAAAAGCGTCTTCGACGACTTCGAGATAAAGCCCACGCCCAATTTTTCGGCATCAACACTCAGGTTGCTCTGTGACGATTGCAGGATAATAGGCATCCATGGAGTCTCAGCCTTAATCATCTTGCAAATATCAATACCGGCATCAATCTTCTCATCCTCCGAACGATCGCCATGCTTAAGCAGCAGGCCTACATCGGAGATAACACCCAGAAGATTCTTCTTGTAACGATTGTAAATATCTATCGCATCCTCATAGTTCGTTGCAAGCAACACCTTGGGGCGGGCACGCTTACGACTGATTTGCTGTTGTTCGTTGTACGCATCCTTCAGGAATTCGCTATTCTGCACAAGGATAATCTTATACAGCTCAGGCAAATAGGTCGAGTAGAATCGCACCGAATCCTCGACAAGCAGAATGGCCTGAACGCCACCCTCCGTAATATCGCTCTCGGCATTGAGCTTATCCTCCATCAACTTAATGATAGCGATAATAAGGTCGGTATTACCATGCCAGCAGAAGATATTATCGATGGCCGAACATTGCTGCTCGTCAATCTGGCGATATATCTCCTTCGAGAAGCTGGTCAACAACACCACGGGAAGATTTGGATATATCTTCTTCACCTCGCGAGCGAAATCAAACACATTAGGCTCGCCGACATTATACATCGTCAGTATAAAGTCGAAATCACTACGATGCTGCAACAAGGCCAACGCATCTTTTGTTGACTCAACACGTGTGAGCGATGGCGGATTACTCATATTGAGCTCCATATACTCTCGGTTGATTTGCGACTCGATATGACC
>CAYLRH010000042.1:6745-8128 GCA_964385905.1 uncultured Alistipes sp. | reverse complement strand
TAACCATTTCTCTCTTGTGTTAGGGTTTTTCCATTCCCATACAAGGTTATATATAATTGAATATTCATAACTAACTCCATTTATTTTAATTGGGAGATTTATTTTTACATTTTTTCCATCATATGATCCATTAGTCTTACCATTCCTTAATAGTGATGATATTCTCCACTCATAACTAACTGAGCTAAGATATATATTGTCCACGGGTATTATGACATCTGTTATAGAAGTTTTTGGAGCTACCAACGAGGGAACCTGCGGGCTATTTTTGTCGGCATATTTTATTCCCGAATGTATAACTCTACTTGAGTGATTATTTTCATTTATATATATAATCTTATCCCATTCTATCTCTATATTACCCTGTGATTTGTTGTTAATAGAGAAGAAGAAACGGTCATCTTGAGGTATTATAATAAGTGAAATGTGATTATCAGTATATACCATTCCGTCGTCTGTTTTAACCAATTCTCCTTTTGTAAATTTATTTGAATTTGGTTTTTTGACAGATAATATATTCATTTTATAACTACCTTGTTGGGCCTCTTTTTCAATCTGTTTCCATTGTTCTTCTATTTTCTTGCGTTCTTTTTCTTGTTGTAGTTGTTCGTAGGCTTCAGGGGTAATATATGAATTAAATTGAGATTGATAAATGATATTTCCTTTTGTTGTTTCTATTTCTATACTTCTGTTAGTCCAAAGGTATCTGAAGTCGTAATAGCAATCTTTTACTTCAATGGGGTTGCCTACTGTAGAATTTATAAGTACAAATTTTTTGCTAACAATATTATTGTATAAGGATATATCCCTTGCCTTAAATCTTAAAGATATTTTAAAGTCTGTTTTTTGAATTTTCATATAAATAACTTCCCCGGTGGTTGTATCTTTTAATTTACAGGTAAAGATATTAAATCTAATATTAGAAGGGTTTTCAATGTCTGTTTCCGTTTCATTGTATTTAATGTCTTCTACCAAGAAAGTTCTTTCTAAAATAGCGTAGTTTGGGGTGTAATATCCTAACCCATTTTGGAGTTCTACGCCTTTGTATATGTGTATTAATTTATAATGTTTATTAAGGCGAGGATTTTTTACTTTTTTTATCCATATAGTATCTGGGATTTCATTATAGAAAGTACTTTTCTCATGTTCTAAGTTTGTAATTGTAATCTCCATACCCTTAATATTCTCAAATTGTATAGATTTGAATTTGTATAAGTCTTTTAACTCCTGGGCATAAAGCTCGATGTTGGTAAATCCAATTAAAAATAATAGTAGAAGAGAGGATAAACATTTCATAGCCTATAATTATTAGTTAAACATTAGTTTTATATTAACTGCGCTTAACTAATAAAAAAAGAAAGCGCAGACATTACCAACGCTCTC